>JAYVNK010000484.1:0-9667 GCA_043758475.1 Comamonadaceae bacterium
CTGTGGTTGCCACTGTGCTGGCGCACGGCAAGCACGACAAGGTTCGCATCTTCAAGATGCGCCGTCGCAAGCATTACCAAAAACGTCAAGGCCATCGCCAGCAGTTCACTGAACTGCTGATCGGGGCGATAGTGGGTGCTGCAGCGACTAGCGCCGCAGCGGCGGCATAAGGGGCACAGGTCATGGCACAGAAAAAAGGCGGCGGCTCTACGCGAAACGGGCGCGATTCCAAGCCCAAAATGCTCGGCGTGAAAGCGTTTGGCGGTGAACTGATAAGCGCAGGCGCGATCATTGTGCGCCAGCGCGGCACGCGGTTTCACCCCGGCGCCAACGTCGGCATCGGCAAAGACCACACCCTGTTTGCCCTGGCAGACGGCCACGTCGGCTTCGCCATCAAAGGTGCGCTGAACAAGCACACGGTGAGCATCACCGCACCCGCTTCAGCGTAAACTGTTCAGGCGCTTCATCTCAAAACCCTGCGCCAGCCGCAGGGTTTTTTGTTTGCGCTGAGCGGACATGGGCACCTTTAGAAATTCAATTCTAGGGATGCAGTGCAAGGCGCGATATTCAAAATCTGCACAGCAATACGTCAGCAGTACGTCAGTGTTGCGAGGCATTGCAACGCAGCAATGCGCCTTACAACGAAGTTGCAGTGCAGGCTCCCATGCGCAGCATGTTATGCCGGAACTAAAATTGGATTTATAAAGGTGCCCATATGAAATTTGTTGATGAGGCGTTCATCGACATCTCTGCCGGAGATGGCGGGGCGGGCTGCGTCTCGTTCCGGCATGAAAAATACAAAGAGTTCGGCGGCCCCAACGGCGGTGACGGCGGGCGCGGCGGCCACGTGTTTGCCGTGGCCGACATCAATCTCAACACGCTGGTGGATTTTCGCTTCTCGCGCCGCCATGACGCCAAACGCGGCGAGCACGGCATGGGCTCGGACATGTTTGGCGCGGCGGGTAACGACATCACGCTCAAAATGCCGGTCGGCACCATCATCACCGACTCCGAGACCGGGGAAGTGCTCTATGAATTGCTGACGCCGGGTGAGGTGATCACCATTGCCAAAGGCGGCGACGGTGGCTTTGGCAATCTGCGCTTCAAAAGCGCCATCAACCGTGCGCCGCGCCAGAAAACACCTGGCTGGCCGGGCGAGAAAAAAAGCCTCAAGCTGGAGCTCAAAGTGCTGGCCGACGTCGGTCTGCTGGGCATGCCCAATGCAGGCAAGTCCACCCTGATCACCGCCATCTCCAACGCCCGCCCGCGCATTGCCGACTACCCTTTCACCACGCTGCACCCCAACCTGGGTGTGGTGCGCGTCGGCCCCGAGCAAAGTTTTGTGGTGGCTGATTTGCCGGGCTTGATTGAAGGCGCGTCCGAAGGCGCTGGCCTGGGTCATCTGTTTTTGCGCCATCTGCAGCGCACACGGCTGTTGCTGCACGTTGTGGACATGGCCCCGTTTGACGAGAGTGTGGACGTGGTTGCCCAAGCCAAAGCCATCGTCAATGAACTCAAAAAGTACGACTCCGCCCTGCATGCCAAACCGCGCTGGCTGGTGCTGAACAAGCTGGACATGGTGCCGCTGGACGAACGCGCGGCGCTAGTTAAAGACTTTGTGAAGCGCTTCAAGTTCAAAGGCCCGGTTTTCGAGATTTCGGCCCTCACACGCGAAGGCTGCGAGCAGCTCATCAAGACGATTTACAAGCACATCAAGGCACAGCAGGTGGCTGAGCAGGAGCCTGTGGAGGTGGACCCCCGGTTCGCCGTTGACGCGCAACCGTAAGCCTGCAAATCAGGCCATGGCGCAGAAAAACAGGCGCAGAAAAGCAGGCGCGGGGAGAAAGGCGCAGGGTGCAGCGCCAGCCATTCCAAATCGAGATTAAAACGTGGCAAATGTGCATTACTATAAATATAATAGCTACTTATGCATGCTCCACAAGGGCTATAGGCTAAAATGACAGGAAAAATCGCATCAAATCTGCTGCGCAACGCCAAACGCATCGTTGTCAAGGTGGGTTCAAGCCTGGTCACCAATGAAGGCCGTGGGCTGGACGAGGCCGCCATTGGTGAATGGTGCCGCCAGATGTCGGTGCTGATGAAGGGCCTCACTGAACCCGGCACGGCCAGCCCGGCCAGCGCCGGCTGCGAGGTCATCATGGTCTCCAGCGGAGCCATTGCCGAGGGCATGAAGCGCCTGGGCTGGGCCACACGCCCCCACGCCATCCACGAGTTGCAGGCGGCGGCGGCTGTGGGCCAAATGGGCCTGGCCCAGATGTACGAAACCAAGCTGCGCGAGCACGGCCTGACCAGCGCCCAAGTGTTGTTGACCCATGCGGACCTGGCTGACCGCGAACGCTACCTGAACGCCCGCTCCACTTTGCTCACGCTGCTCAGGCTGGGCGTGCTGCCCGTGATCAATGAGAATGACACCGTCGTCAACGACGAAATCAAGTTTGGCGACAACGACACCTTGGGCGCGCTGGTGGCCAACCTGGTGGAAGCCGATGTTCTGATCATCCTGACCGACCAAAAAGGTTTGTACACGGCAGACCCGCGCAAAGACCCCGCCGCCAAGTTTGTGCACGAAGCCAAAGCGGGCGATGCCGCGCTGGAGGCCATGGCCGGCGGCGCGGGCAGCAGCTTGGGCCGGGGTGGCATGATCACAAAAATTCTCGCGGCCAAGCGGGCTGCGGGCTCTGGCGCCTCCACGGTCATCGCGTGGGGCCGTGAGCCTGATGCGCTGTTGCGCCTGGTTCAGGGTGAGGCGATTGGCACCTTGCTGGTGGCGCAAACTCAAAAGAAACAAGCCCGCAAGCAGTGGATCGCCGACCATCTACAGTTGCGCGGTGCCGTCATGGTGGACGCTGGCGCCGCCGCCAAACTGGTAGGCTCGGGCACCAGTTTGCTGCCGATTGGCATGACGGCGGTGGAGGGCGACTTTTCCCGCGGCGACGTGATTGCCGTGCGTGATGCTGCTGGTGTCGAGATTGCCCGCGGCCTGGCCAACTATGCCAGCACCGAGGCCCGCCTGATCTGCCGCAGGCCGTCTAGCGAGATTGAAAAACTGCTGGGTTACGCGGCAGAGCCCGAGATGCTGCACCGGGATAATTTAGTGCTCACAAAATAGACATCTGCGGCGGGACGCTAGCCTGGAATTGAAGCTGATTTGAGCCAGGTTTTTGGCCTGGCTGCGAGCCCGGTGTTTTAACCTGGATCTGGCTCTGACCTTCAGCCCGCCGTTTATTGCCCTGTAGTCGTGGGCGGATTTTTGAGTGCGCTGACGATGCTCTGTACCGACCTGGCCCGGGCTGAGCGGCCGTCGCAAGCACCTTGGCGCGCCAGCGCCAGCGCATGTTTGGACGTATTGTTGTCAGTGAACGCCCGCCACTGCGGGTTGCTGACGGACACCCATTGGCCCGACGCGTTAAACCGCGCATAGGTTTTGAATTCTCCGGCCGCGCAGCGAATGCCTTCGTACATGGCGGTGAACGTGCCGCTGCCGCCCAGGCTCTGCGCCACCATCACGTAGCGGATGACGCCGTCATGGGTGATCGTCAGCGTAGCCGGGTCAACGCCAAACCGCAGCGTGACATAAGGCGGCATAGTCACAAAAATCAGCTTGTCCTTGTTGAAAGACGGCGGCGTGGGGACGTCAACCTCTTTCCAGTCTGGGTCTTCTACAAACACTTGCCCAATGACGTTCGACGAGACACCCAAAATCAACGCAGCCAGGCCCAGACAAACCAGTTTTCTACACCGCATGGGGGTTGCCTGGCAGGTCGAACGATGCGGTGATGCCGTCAGCTTTCGGACTGTCGGGACAGCCGGCCACAGCGCTCGCAACCCCGGCTCCTGAAGCATCCGCCATAGCACCCGCCATAGCATCCGATAAAGCACCTGTCATAGCACCTGTCATAGCACCTGCTACAGCGCCTGCTACAGCACCTGCACCGCCAGTGGTGCCTCCAATCGCACCACCATTGGTAAAAGCGCCATCGGTGAAATGCCGGGTCAAGCGCATGCCCAGGCTGATCTCCACAGTCACTGCCGTACGGATGTTTGCGCTGCAAGTTTGCGGATCCGGCTCGAACGTGGCACCCGGTGGCAGCGCGAAGCCCGCGCCGGGCAAGGCGTCGAGCGCCGAATCGTGCGCGGGGTCGCGGTCGTAGTCTTGATCGTGGTCGTGGCGCGCGCCCTGGCGCAGGTAGCGGGTGCGCATCTCGTTGCGCGGCAGGTAGCGCGCAAGCTCGGTCAAGGCCATCTCATAGACGCCACGTTTAAATTCAACCACGGCGTCCAGCGGCACCCAGTACTGGTTCCAGCGCCAGGCATCAAACTCGGGATGGTCGGTGGCGCGCAGGTTCAAATCCCAGTCGTGGCCGGTGAGTTGAAGCAGATACCAGATTTGTTTCTGGCCCTTGTAGTGGCCGCGCGCGTCGCGGCGGATGAACCTGTCTGGCACCTCGTAGCGCAACCAGTCGCGGGTGCGGGCAACGATGCAAACATGCTCCGGCTGGAGCCCCACTTCTTCATGCAGTTCGCGGTACATGGCCTGCTCGGGGGTTTCTCCCCGGTCAATGCCACCCTGCGGAAACTGCCACGAGTGGGTACGAATGCGCTTGCCCCAGAACACCTGATTCTTCTGGTTGAGCAGGACGATGCCGACGTTGGGCCGAAAGCCGTCCCGGTCAAGCATAATCAAACCCCAATTTTTTAAACTGATTGCATTATGCACAGTGCGGGCTGTGCAGCAAGAGGCTATGGCCATAATCCCGTTGGGCCACGCCAGCCCACGCTGGTTTCTGTGCTATTTTTTCCCCGTGCTTCAGCCCAGTTTCAAACCAGCCCCGCCACAGAAAAGAGCCCATGAAAGCCTCCCAATTCTTCATTTCCACCCAAAAAGAAGCGCCTGCCGATGCCGAGGTCGCCAGCCACAAGCTGATGATGCGCGCTGGCATGATCAAAAAACTCGGTGCGGGCATCTACACCTATATGCCCATGGGATTGCGGGTGATCCGCAAAGTCGAGGCCATCGTTCGCCAGGAGATGAACCGCGCCGGGGCGGTGGAGCTGCTGATGCCGGTGGTGCAACCGGCTGAATTCTGGCAAGAAACCGGCCGCTGGGAAAAAATGGGGCCCGAGCTCATGCGTGTGAAAGACCGCCACGGCCGCGAATTCATCATCCAGCCCACCAGCGAAGAAGTGGTGACCGACATCGCGCGCCAGGAGATCAAAAGCTACAAGCAGTTGCCGCGCAATTTTTACCATATCCAGACCAAGTTCCGCGACGAGCGCAGACCGCGCTTCGGCGTGATGCGCAGCCGCGAATTCATCATGAAAGACGCTTACAGCTTTGACCGCGACCAAGCCACTGCCAAAGCCAGCTACCAGGTGATGGCCGCTGCTTACCGCAAAATATTTGACCGCTTTGGTTTGCGCTACCGTGCCGTGGCAGCCGACAGCGGCGCGATTGGCGGCGATTTGAGCGAAGAGTTTCAGGTGATTGCCGCCACCGGGGAAGACGCCATCGTGTACTGCCCTGGTAGCGATTACGCGGCCAACATGGAGAAGGCCGAAGCGCTGGCACCCGCTGGCCCGCGTGCGGCTGCCACGCAGGCCATGGCGAAAACCGCCACGCCTGGCAAGAGCACCTGTGCCGACGTGGCCGAGTTTTTGGGCGTGCCCTTGCAGAACACCGTGAAATCTTTGGTTCTGGCGACGGACCAGAAGAACGAGACGGGCGAGATAGTTGAGACCACAACCTGGCTCTTGCTGCTGCGTGGGGACCATGACATGAACGAAGTCAAGGTGGGCAAGGTCCCTGGACTGGCTGGTTTTCGTTTTGCAACCCTGGGCGAAATTGACGCGGCATTTGGTTGCAAGCCGGGTTATCTGGGTCCCTACGGAAAACCTCAGGAAGCCAAATCCGCGCCTGACTTGGACAATCCGGGATTGAGAACATGGGATGGCCTTGCGCGACTGGTTGTTGATCGCGAAGTCGCTCTGATGTCTGACTGGATTTGCGGCGCGAATGAACCGGGTTTTCACTTCACAGGCATGAACTGGGGCCGGGATCTGCCCGAACCTGCCCGCGTGGCAGACCTGCGCAATGTGGTGGCAGGCGACGCCTCCCCCGACGGCCAAGGCGCACTCGCGATTGAGCGCGGCATCGAAGTAGGCCATGTGTTCTACCTCGGCACCAAATACAGCCAGGCCATGAATGCCACCTTTCTGGACGTCAACGGCAAACCCCAATTCATGGAAATGGGCTGCTACGGCATCGGCATCACGCGCTTGCCCGCAGCCGCCATTGAACAAAACCATGACGATCGCGGCATCATCTGGCCCGACGCGCTGGCACCGTTTGCCGTGGTGCTGTGCCCCATCAGCCCGGACCGTTTCCCGGAGGTCAAGGCAGCTTCTGACAAGCTGTACGCCGATCTGATGGCCGCTGGCGTGGATGTAATCCTGGACGACCGCAACGAGCGCCCGGGCGCCATGTTTGCCGACTGGGAGCTGATTGGCGTGCCGCACCGTGTCACGATTGGCGACCGGGGCCTGAAAGACGGCCAGGTCGAATACCAGCACCGCCGCGACGCACAGGGCACGCCGGCCAGCAAAGTGGCTGTGGCGGACGTGGTGGCCTTGCTGGCAGCCAAATTGGTTGCATGACCGGCCGGAAGGCAGGTGCCCGGCCAACGGGCTTGGGCACCGGTCGCGTGGCGGCGGACGGCCCGCCGTGCGGCAGCGCTGACGCTCCAAAGATTTCCAGACGAAATTGCTTTTGGCCCTTGATGGCTGGCATCGGTTTGCTATCAACCAGTGAGCACGCAAATGCGGGTCGTCAACTGGAGGAGCCGCTGGTTGACTCCGTCAGGACGGCATTAAGTTCAGCCGTGGCCAACAACGCCCCGCCGATCCCCGAGTTTGCCGACACGGAATCCCGGCTCAAATACCTGCGCTGGCTGGGTGAAATGAGCGTACGCCTGAAGAAGAAAAAGCCCGACTTCAATGTGCGCCGCGAATTCCTGCAAACCGTGTGGTACGAGGCCAAACGTGCCGGGCTCGACGTGGCCCTGGTCTTGGGGCTGGTCCAAGTGGAAAGCAATTTCCGCAAATTCGCCGTCAGCAGCGTGGGTGCGCGCGGCTACATGCAGGTGATGCCGTTCTGGGTGCGGGTTCTGAGCGAAGGCGAAGCGGCGCGGGCCGATGCCAGCAAACTGTTCCACATGCAGACCAATCTGCGTTTTGGCTGCGTGATTTTGCGCCATTACCTGGACCGCGATAAGGGCGACTTGTTCCTGGGCTTGGGTCGCTACAACGGCTCGCGCGGCAAGGCACCCTACCCCAACGCGGTGCTCGGGGCGAAGCGGCTGTGGGACTTCACGCCGCCGTGAGTCAGCCGGACTGGCAGAATCCGGCGAATCAGTTCAGCTTGCCAGGCGCATTCAGCACCTGCTGCAGCTCGCCAGATTCGTACATCTCCATCATGATGTCCGAGCCGCCAATGAACTCGCCCTTGACGTAGAGCTGCGGAATGGTGGGCCAGTTGCTGTAGTCCTTGATGCCGGCGCGAATCTCGGGGTCTTCCAGCACGTTGACGGTTTGGAGGGCTTTGGGCTCAACGCCGCAGGCCTTCAGAATCTGGATGGCGCGGCCCGAGAATCCGCACTGCGGAAAGCTGGCGTTGCCCTTCATGAACAGCAAAACCTCGCTGCCTTTAACCAGTTCGTCAATACGTTGTTGTGTGTCGCTCATGGGAGTGCTCCTGAATCATCGATAACCGCGATTATTTCACCTTCGCGGCGCTCATGTCGCACAGGCTTGCCTTGCGGCGGCCAGGGATGCAAGATTTACTATATTATTAGTAGCTAACTATACATATATAACAAGGGCTACAGGCGAATTTAACTGCCTGGCAGCGCTGCAATCCGGCAGGGGGCCGAAATACCCCCCAAAGCACCAAGTGTAAAAGCACCGATTATCAAACCAGCGATTGCAGAATGCGCATCAGCTCTTGCGGCACAGTGATGTGCGGGTTGTGGCTGGCATCCATCTCGAAGTATGTCCAGCCGGGCTCAGTCGTTGCACGCTCGGCAAACTGGCGAAACACGTCACCTGGGCCGCACCGCGTGCAGTAAATGTAGGCGGTGGGCAGCGGGGCTGCCGCGCCCGTGATCACGATGGCTTGCTCAAACGTCTTCACCGGCTGCATCACGCGTTTGGGCGTGGCCCAGTCGAAGTCTTCCGTGGCTGTGTCTGGCGGCATCGGATTCGCGGGTATGCGCCAGCCGTCGCCTTGTGTGCGCACGGCGTCGCAGGTGCGGGTGCGGGCCTCTTCGGTGCACAGCGACAGCGCGGACTGCCCGTGGCGCGGCACAAATGCATCAAGGTACACCACCTGCGCAATCCGGTGTGCGGCACGGTCCGCCACGCCGGTGGCCACCATGCCGCCGTAGCTGTGGCCCAGCAGAATGACGTCGTGCAGGTCTTCATAGTGCAGCACGTTAAGCACGTCGGTGATGTGGGTGTCAAGGTCAATGCCAGGGTGCGCCAGATGCGCCCGTTCACCCTGGCCGGTGTAGCTCGGCGTGAACAGCGCGTGGCCGAGCTCGCGCATCAGCGGCCGCATCTTCTTCCAGGCACAGCCTGAACTCCAGGCCCCGTGGGCAATGACAAACGTCGCCATGCTGGTCTCCCCTGTATGTTGTCGGATGCCGGAATGGCATTTAAACGATAAAACTATTTAATATTTAGCTGACTATCCATACTGCACAAGGGCTACAGGCATAAACCATGGTTAGATTCACCCAATTGCGCCTGATTTGCCCGTCCAGCGGCAGGAACCCGCTTCAAACCCGTCCCAGCCCTTATTTTGCGCCGTCAGTGCTTTGTGCGACACCGTATAAAGGTTTACGGTGTGAGCTGCTTGATTTACAGCGAAAGTGCCAAAAAGTGCCACAGTTTTGTATCCATAATCGGCAGAGGACGCCATGGCACTGGCGGCCCAGGCCAGCGCGCAGGAGACGATGCTGCGAACTGGCCGGCCGGTGCAGGCAGATTGGCCGGCGCGCCTGCGCCATGAGTTCACCCAACCCACGCTGGCGCTGGACCGCCACCGAGCCGTACAAGACCAAGAAAAAACACCGCATGCCTGACCAGACAATCCCGCAACACCCTGATTTCGGCAACGGCGCATCCGAAGTGGATGCCAAGCTGCTGCATATTGCGTTCAAGCTGTCGGGCTTGAGCATCTTGATGACGGCCGTCGTGGTGCCGGTGTTCGCCCTGCTGTTATCCGATATGTTCATTCCCAGCCTGAGCCGGGTCTGGCAAGCGGCGCTGATGGTCAACGTGGTGACAGCGGGCGGTGCGCTGTGGGCGTGGCGGCGGCAGGTGCCCGCAGGCAACCGCTCCCCAGCCATGTGGCGCCAAGTGTACCTGGCTTGCGCCATCATTGGCGGGCTGGCGTGGTCAGTCGGCCCGGCGCTCATGATCCCTTACGTCTATGGTGCCGAACTGGCCTTGCTGGTGGGCGTACTGCTCAGCGTGTGCGCCGTCTCGGCCAGCAACCGCGCCGCGCAGCCACTGGCGATGTACGCTTTTCTGGTGACCGCCATGGTTCCGGCCATCGTTGCGACGCTGCGCACCGGGGGGCAGACAG
>JAYVNK010000485.1:0-3115 GCA_043758475.1 Comamonadaceae bacterium
GATCGGCGGGCGGACAGGAACTGCAGCCCTCCGAGGTGTACAGCTCGATGACGGGCGTACGGGTGGCCCCAGACTGCGCCATGCAGCTATTTTGAGCACTAAAAGAGGCTGTAGCCCCCGTCAGTATTGCATAAGAAGCTATTAATTGAATAGTAAAGTTCATGCTATCGCAACTCCTGGCTAATTTAAGGCCACCATTCGGTCCGATGGTCAGATGGCCCGCTGGCCGCATGGCCTGTGGCACACTCGCGCCTCTTGCGTGATGGCAGGCCACTGACTGCCATCGCGCCTTGCGAAAACCGCTCCACCTTTGAGTCGGCACCAGCCCGGCAGTTCTTACACACATGCAAGCAATCATCGCGCAAATCGCGCAGGAAATCCGGGTCCAGTTCAAACAGGTGCAGGCAGCGGTGCAGCTGCTGGACGGCGGGGCCACGGTGCCCTTCATCGCGCGCTACCGAAAAGAGGTCACAGACGGGCTGGACGACATCCAGTTGCGCGAGCTGGAGGCCCGCCTGGGCTATCTGCGCGAGCTGCGCGACCGGCGGGAGGGGGTCATCAAAGCCATAGACGAACAAGGCAAGCTCACGCCCACGCTGCTGGCGGCCCTGGCAGGCGCCACCACCAAGCAGGAACTGGAAGATCTGTACCTGCCATTCAAGCTCAAGCGCCGCACCAAAGGCCAACTGGCACGCGAGGCTGGGCTGGAGCCGCTGGCCGATGCGCTGTTTGCCAACCCTACGCTGGTGCCTGCCGATGAGGCGCAGGCCTATGTCATTGCTATGCGGCCCGTGGTGGAGGGCGAAGACAAGCAGCCCGATTTCTCGACCGTGCAGGCCGTGCTGGACGGCGTGCGCGACTGCTTAAGCGAGCGCTGGGCAGAAAACCCCGCGCTGGTGCAAAACCTGCGCCAATGGCTCTGGCAGACCGGGCTGCTGCAGAGCACACTGATGTCCGGCAAAGACGAAAACAACGCCGATGTCGCCAAGTTTCGCGATTACTTTGACTATGAGGAGCCGATTGGCCGCGTGCCCTCGCACCGTGCGCTGGCCGTGTTTCGGGGCCGTGCACTGGACATTCTGGATGCAAAACTTGTACTTCCGGAGTCAAACCAGGCTATAGCCCCAGTACCACATGCATATTCAGCTATTAATAGTGTAGTTTTGCCAGCTGGCGCAAAAGTAACAACGGGAAGCACCCCCAAGGCCGCGCCAGGGGTGTCGCTGGCCGAAGCCCGCATCGCCCTGGCCCTGGGCTGGAGCCACAAGGGCCGCGCGGCAGACGACTTGATCCGCAAATGCGTGGCCTGGACCTGGCGCGTCAAGCTCAGCCTGTCCACCGAGCGCGACCTGTTTGCCAAGCTGCGCGAAGATGCCGAAAAAGTCGCCATCAAGGTATTTGCCGACAACCTGCGCGACCTGCTGCTGGCCGCACCGGCCGGCCCGCGCGTCACCATGGGGCTGGACCCCGGCATCCGCACCGGCGTGAAGGTAGCTGTGGTGGATGCCACCGGCAAGCTGGTGGACACCGCCACCGTGTTCCCGCATGAGCCACGCAAAGACTGGGAAGGCTCGCTGCACACCCTGGGCAAGCTGTGTGAAAAGCACGGCGTGAACCTGATCGCCATCGGCAACGGCACGGCCAGCCGCGAGACGGACAAGCTGGCGTCGGATTTGATCGATCTGCTGGGCAAAACTGGCGGTACCGGACCCGCAGCGCGCACCATCGACAAAGTCGTGGTCAGCGAAGCGGGTGCCTCGGTCTACAGCGCCAGCGAATTCGCGTCCCAGGAGATGCCCGACGTCGACGTGACCCTGCGCGGGGCGGCCAGCATTGCACGGCGTCTGCAAGACCCCTTGGCCGAGCTGGTGAAGATCGACCCCAAATCCATCGGCGTCGGCCAGTACCAGCACGACGTGAACCAGAGCGAGCTCATCAAAAGCCTGGAGACCGTGGTGGAGGACTGCGTGAACTCGGTCGGCGTTGACTTGAACACCGCCAGCGTGCCGCTGCTGAGCCGCGTCTCAGGCCTCTCGGGCAGCGTTGCCAAGGCCGTGGTGCGCTGGCGCGAGGCCCATGGCGCGTTCAACAACCGCCAGCAACTGTTGCAGGTGACCGGGCTGGGCGCAAAGACCTTTGAGCAAAGCGCGGGCTTTTTGCGCATTCGCGGCGGCGACAACCCGCTGGACATGACTGGCGTGCACCCCGAGACTTACTCGGTGGTCGAAAAAATCATGACGCATACGGCCAAGCCGGTGGCCGAGCTGATGGGTCGTGCCGACATGCTCAAAACCCTGCGCCCCGAGCTTTTTGCCAACGGGACATTCGGTGTCATCACGGTCAAAGACATCCTGGGCGAGCTGGAAAAACCGGGCCGCGACCCGCGCCCGGACTTCAAGGTGGCGCGCTTCAATGACGGCGTGCAGGACATCAAGGATTTGAAGGAGGGCATGGTGCTCGAAGGCACGGTCAGCAATGTGGCCGCGTTTGGCGCATTCATTGACCTGGGAGTGCACCAGGACGGCCTGGTGCATGTGAGCCAGCTCAGCCACAAGTTCACCACCGATGCGCGCGAGGTTGTCAAAACCGGCGACATCGTGCGGGTGCAGGTGGTGGAGGTGGACCTGGCGCGCAAACGCATTGCCCTGACCATGAAACTGGGCAGCCCGCCGCAGAATGGCACGTCACGCGGCATGCCACAAGGCCGGGGTGCGCCATTGCGCTCCATGCCGCAGTCCGCTGCGCAGTCCACGGCCATGGCATCTGCCTTTGCAAAGCTGAAGCCTTGAGGAGCCTCTGCATAAAAACCTACAATGGTTCAACCGTGCTGCGTTGGATCATTGCAACTTTGACGACAACGCTGATGACCAAGATTGAGGGAGATTATTTTTCATGGAACTGAATGCACTGCTGGCGTCACAGTTCAATTTGCCCAGCATTCCCAAGGTGGTGGCGCTGCTGCTCAGCGAGCTGGACCGCGACGAGCCTGACCTCAAAAAGATCACGCAGCTCATCAGCACCGACCCAGCGCTCACGACCCGGCTGCTGCAAATTTCCAATTCCGGCTACTTCCAGCTCTCAAAAACCATCAACAGCGTGTCTGAATCGCTGGCCA
>JAYVNK010000486.1:0-3109 GCA_043758475.1 Comamonadaceae bacterium
GCATCACCCCCCGCACCATGCAGCGCCGCGCCGCCAGCGCCTCCAAAACGCTGGATGCGAACGCGAGTGATCGGGCATTGAGATTGGTCTCTGTCATAAGCCAGGCACAAGAAGTTCTTGGCTCGCAGGAGGCGGCGGAGCACTGGCTCAGCAGCCCGGCCATGGGCCTGGACAAGCGCGTGCCGATTGACCTGCTGCAAAGCTCGGAAGGCACGGCCATGGTCAAGACATTGCTATCACGCATGGAGTACGGGGTCTACGCCTGATGGCCGTGCCAGCAAGGCTGGTCACCTGGCGGCTGGAGACAAGCAGGCATTTCGCAACCTGGCAAACGGCTGAAGGTGCTTTCCTCTTTGGCGGGCGCTGGAGCTCGCCGAACCGACGCGTGCTGTACACCTCGCTCGATCCGTCCACGGCGATTCTTGAAGTTGCCGTGCACAAGGGCTTGCGCACGCTGGACGCGGTGGCGCACACGCTCATTCAAATCGAAGTTGTGCGGCCCAAAGGGGTTTTCAAACTTGATCCGGCCAGCGTGCCCAACCCCAACTGGCTGCGCCCCGGCACAGTCAGCAAAGAGCAGCAACTCTTTGGCGATGCGCTGCTGAAGGCGCACGCGCTGGTGATGATCCCCAGTGTGGTCAGCACCCATTCATGGAACTTTTTGATTGATGTTGATGCGGCAGCAGGGCAGTTCAAGCTTGTCAGCAGCGAAGCATTTGCCCTTGATCCGCGTTTGAATCCGGCCTGACCAGCGCTTCAATCGGTTTGGCCCATCGGCCTGCCCGACAATCCTTCAATGCACCTTTTGATCCCCTTCGCCAACAGCCAATCGCCAGACTGTCAGGCCGCGTTGCAAAACCTGAAGCTGCCCCACCTGGACAAGCTGCTGCGCAAGCTGCCCTTGGCGCACACCGACGCCGCTGACGAAAACACCCTGGTGCCGCCGCACGAGCGGGCGTTGGCAGCGGCGTTTGGCATCACTGCGGCGGATGGGCAGATTCCCTTTGGTGCCTACCACGCAGCACAGGCCGGGCAAAGCTTTGAGCCCGCTGATGCCTGGGCCGTCATCACGCCATGCCACTGGGCTGTGCAGACCGCCCACATCACCATGACACACCCGCGCGCGCTGGACTTGGGTTGCGACGAATCCCGCGCGCTGCTGGCCGCCATGCAGCCGTATTTTGCTGAGGACGGCATTGCGCTGATGTACGACACACCCTCGCGCTGGCTGGCGCAGGGCGCGGTGTTTGCGGGGCTGGCCACGGCGTCGCCCTACCGCGTCGTGGGTGGCCATAGGGGCGAAGGTGGCGACCCGCATGTGGACGACTGGCTGCCCAAAGCGGCATCGGCCAAACTGCTGCGCCGCCTGCAAAACGAAATGCAGATGCTGCTCTACACCCACCCGCTGACCGACGCACGCGCTCTGCGTGGCTTGCCTGCGGTGAACTCATTCTGGGTGAGCGGCACCGGGGCGTTGCCGCCGGGCTGGGCGCATCCGGCCATCGGCGAGGGTTCAAAATCGCAAGCTGTGACTGTGCCCAACGCCCTGCGCGATGCGGCCATCCAGGGCGACTGGCCCGCGTGGGCAGAGGCCTGGCAGCAGATTGACAGCACCGAGTGCGCGGCTTTGCTGCAAGCCATTGACATGAAGGCTGACATGAAAACCGGCCCGACTGGCAGCGCCACACTGACGCTGTGTGGCGAACGCAGCGCGCAAACCTACCAAGCAGGCCAGAACCGGTTCAAAACCCGGTTTTTGCGGCAAATTAGGAGGTATTTTAGCCCCTTGCCCCCGTCCACAGTGCTTAAGCAGCTATGAATATAGTAGTACGTGATATTCCACCCCGCACTGTCTGGGCGCTGGAGCAGGCTGGCGTCCATCCGCTTTTGGCACAGCTTTATGCAGCGCGCGGCGTCAAAGCACGGACCGAGCTGGACGACGGCTTGGCCTTGCTGCTTCCCCCCGCTTCGATGAAAGGCACCGCAGAGGCCGCAGTGCTGCTGGCCGACGCGATTGCGCAAAACAAGAAGCTCTGCATCGTGGCCGACTACGACTGCGACGGTGCCACTGCCTGCGCCGCAGGCATTCGCGGCCTGCGCCTGCTGGGTGCAAAAAATGTGAGCTACATAGTGCCCGACCGCGTGGTCGATGGCTACGGCCTGACAGCGCCGATCTCGCAGCGCGTGAAGGATAACGGTGCCGACGTGCTGATCACCGTGGACAACGGCATCGCCAGCATGGACGGCGTCGCCGCTGCCCGCGCCCTGGGCTTGCAGGTGCTGGTGACGGACCACCACCTGCCCGCCATCGTCAATGGCGAAGTGCTGCTGCCCAACGCAAACGTCATCGTCAACCCCAACCAGCCCGGCTGCAACTTTGAGAGCAAATCCATCGCCGGCGTGGGCGTGATGTTTTATGTGCTGCTGGCGCTGCGGGCGGAGTTGCGGTTGCGTGGGGTGTTCTCGGCCGCCGCCGCGACGGGCCGCCCCGAGCAAGGCACGGCCCCCTTGGGGGGCAGCGCAGCACACGAAGTGGCAAGCGTGGGGGCCATATTGCTGCAACCGAAACTGGATGCCCTCCTGCCCCTGGTCGCACTGGGCACCGTGGCTGATGTTGTCAAACTCGACGCCAATAACCGCCGCCTCGTCGCACAAGGTCTAAAACGGGTCAGGGCCTTAGTCCTGCCTACAGGATTAGCTAGCCTTTTTATAGCTTCTGGCCGCACAGCCAAAGCGGCCACCACCTTCGACTTCGGCTTTGCACTGGGCCCGCGCATCAACGCCGCCGGCCGCCTGGCCGACATGACGCTGGGCATTGAATGCCTTCTGACCGACGACGCGGCGCGCGCCGACGAGCTGGCCAAAACGCTGGACGGCATCAACCGCCAGCGCCGCGAGATTGAAGGCGACATGCGCGAGCAGGCCATGAACATTGCCGAGTCGCTGTTCGACGAGGGCACAGAGCCACCGCCCGCCATCTGCGTGTTCGACCCCGATTTTCACGAAGGCGTGGTCGGCATCGTGGCCTCACGCATCAAGGACAAGCTGCACCGCCCTGCCTTCGTATTTGCCGCCAGCAAAGCGCCCGGCAAAGAGCACGAGCTCAAGG
>JAYVNK010000487.1:0-9632 GCA_043758475.1 Comamonadaceae bacterium
GAAATGGATTTTTCCAGCGAGCCTTCGCCACGCTAGAACCAATTCCGATTTGTAGAGTTACTAGTCAGCAGCGATTCGAAAGTCCGACAAGTTCGCAATTGGGTTAAAGCTGTCGTCGGTCGCTCTTTGCTTGCCATAATTCAAAGAATTTCAACGCTTGAAGCCGCTGCCAGTCGGCGGGCTCATCCACATCCCACAGCGTAGGCAGTTCCAACCAGGACACGCCCACGTGGCGAAGCTGGTCGCGCGTTTGCGCCATGACGTGGGGCGTGCTCCAGTCGATGCGTTCAAACGCCTGGGGCACCAGCACCCGCATGCCGATCAGCACGTAGCCACCGTCTTCTGCGGGGATCAGCACCACGTCGTGCTGCGTGAGCGCCTGCGCGGCCTGCTGCAGGTGACCAGGAGCAAGCAGGGGGCAATCGGTGCCGACCAGCAGCAGCGGCAAACTTGCATGATGGACAAAGTGATGCTCAAACGCATGCAGCATGCGCGCGCCGATGTCCCCCTGCGGCTGGTTGATGCAAGCTGTGCTGGTGACGCGGCGCAAGGCGCGAAAGAACGGGTGGTCGGCATCGGGTGCGCACCACAGTGTCAGGGGCGGTAGCTTTGGCGGCGGCGTCTGCAAACCGGAGCCAGACACGGCGGCAGACGACGCAGCAGCGGCATAAGCTATGGCCGCGCTGGCGACTTGGAGTGTATTGAGAGTAAATCGCCGTTGCGCCCGTGCGGCACCGGCAGCGCCCAGCAACGGGATGAGGCGCGTCTTGGCCAGACCTGTCACGGGGGCCTTGGCGAGAATGGCTACAGCGGCGGCCTCAGGTTCGGGCATGGGCGCGTAGCCATAGCGCAGCGCCAAGGCGTGCGGGCTTGCGCCCAGAAAATACGACAGACGCAGCCGCCACATCAGCACGATGGTGCGCCAAATGCCATCTTGCTGCCAGCGGCGGGCCGAGGTAGCGACGGGCTGCTTAACGCAGGCCGGGGGACCGATTTTCTTCAGGCGTTTTGAAAGTTCGACGTCTTCCATCAACGGCAGGTCGGAAAAGCCGCCGAGCCGGTCAAACACTTCGCGCCGCACAAACATCGCCTGGTCGCCTGTGGCGATGCCGGTCAGGCGCGAACGCAGGTTCATGAGGCGTTCAACCACACGCAGCAAGGGATGTGCACCGTCAATTCGCACGTCGAAGCGGCCCCAGGATTTACCTGATTTGATGGCCTCGGCAATCAGCCGGTCGGCACCTGCTGGCAGCGTGGTGTCCGCATGCAAAAACAGCAGCACGCTGGCACGGCAGCCGCTGGCACCCGCATTCATCTGCGCGGCCCGCCCCCGTGGTGCCAGCAGCACCTGGTCTGACAGCGCGCGTGCCAGCGCCCAAGTGCTGTCGGTACTGCCGCTGTCCGCCACCACCAGCTCGGCACCGCGCTGGCGCAATGTTTGCAGGGCATGAAGATGCCGCGCCAAAATAGGCCCTTCGTCGAGTACCGGGATGACAATGCGCAACCACGCGTTCGCCCGATTGATGGCTTTGTGAGCCTGTGGCGCAAGCCCGGCAGTGTCTTTCGACGTTTTCGGTGCTTCGGCTGTGAACTGGACACTCATGCGTCCAGCGCCTGGTCCAGCGCGTCAAATTCCCCAAGCACCTGGGCCACCACAGCGGGCGACAGGTAATGGTCCACGCGCCCGCGCACGTGGGCGACCAGGGCGCTGGCGCTGTGCTCGGTGGACCAATCTTCGCCATCGGCAGACGCGTGTGCCGCCAGGCCCGACAGCGCGCGCCACTTGGCGCACCAGGTGATGGACCACAGCCACATCGCGCGGCGCAGCGGCACATGCCAGGCTTGCGCAGCGTGCGCCGCCTGCGCGCCCACCGCAGCGCCCCAAGTTGCATAAGCGCCCACTACGTCAGCCACTTCCAGTACGGCGTAGGAATCAAGGTCCCAGGTGGTGGATGTGTACAGCGTGGCGTGAGCCAGGTCCAGGCCGGGATAGCTGTAGCGGCATTTTTCAAGATCGACCAGCACGGCCTGGGCGTGCGACTCAGAGCGCGAACCCCATGGGGAGTCGCCTTGATTGCTGGCCAGGCCGTCAGCCCTGGCGCGGATGATGAAGTTGCCGGGATGCCCGTCAAACGCAATCAAGTGGCGCTGCGGCCGCTCGCCCTGAGCGCAGGCTTTGCGCAGCCGCGCCAGCTCCGCTTCGATGACGGACTCAACACGGCTGCCCACCGCAGCGGCGGGCACATGCCGCGACTGGTCAGACACCTCATCCAGCATGGCCTGCAGCGGGTCGGGCGCATTGATCAGCGGGTGCCGCTGCGCCGCGTCGGGCAGCGCCAGCGCATGGATTGAGGCCAGCGCCTGCACGATCAGATCCAGATCACCTGACAGTGCGGCGTTGCGGCCCACTATTTCTTCGACCAGCAATGCGCCGCGCGGCAGGTGCAATGACGGCGGCAGCACCCCGCGCAGGTGCGGCGAATGGCCCGCAGCGCTGGCGCGCTCAAAACAGGCGCGCTGGTAGGCCAGGTTGTCCTGCGCGCTGAGCTGCAACTGGCTCTGCTTGGGGATGCGCGCCAGCACGCCGGTGCCGCACAGGCGCACATGGTCGTGCGCCAGGCCTTTGTCTCTGAGGCGCTCAAGCGGTGCACTGGCCCACGGGCTGCCCTGTGCTGCCAGAGCAGCCGCGAGCCCGAGCAGCAGGGAATCGGTGACAGGGATCAGCATGGGATGGGCAGCGGCCTTTGCAACAGGTGCGCCTGAGGATAATGCAACGGCCATTTGAATGGTTTTGGTGAAAGAAGTTGCGCCCTCGCACGACTATCGCGGCCTGGCAGGCCCCCGTGGTTGCGCTGATGGACCGGGCCGACGTGGTGATCATGGCTGATGACCGTTGAGCGCACTTTCATAGCAGAAACAAACCTCGTGTTTGAGGCGCTGCTGGAAGGTGCGAATCCGCGCGTTGCTGTTCATCAAACCGACCCGCATCACGCGGGATAGTGGAAAAAGAAAATACTATATTATTAGTAGCTAACTACGCACAGTAGACAAGGGCTACAGGCCGATATGACACTATATTTTGGAGAAATCAGGCTTTCTCTTGGCCATGAAGGCACCAAAGGCCTCGCGCGCTGCCGGCTCGCTCAGCATGCGCCCGAAACTGGCGCTTTCTTGCGTGATCTGCTGCGCCACCAGGCTGGCCTGACCCTTCTTCATGAGGCGCTTGGTCTCCAGCAGCGAGCTGATGGGCTTGGCCGCCAGCTTGCGGGCCTGCGCCTGCGCAATGCCATTGGCTTCGGTGGGCGGCACGATGCGGTTGACCAGGCCGACCTCCAGCGCCGCCTCGGCCATGAAGGGCTCGCCCAGTAGCAGCGCTTCTGCGGCACGGTGGTAGCCCATCATCTGCGGCACCAGCAGGCTGGACGCTGCCTCGGGGCACAGGCCCAGGTTGACAAACGGCATGGAGAACATCGCGTTGTCGCCCGCGTAGACCAGGTCGCAATGGAACAGCATCGTGGTGCCGATGCCGACCGCTGGGCCGCACACGGCTGCCACGATGGGCTTGGAAAACGTGCTGATGCCGCGCAAAAAGCGCATCACGGGGGTGTCTTGCGCAGCGCCTTCAAGCCGGGGCGGGCCATTCAAAAAATCGCCAATATCGTTGCCCGCGCTGAAGACGGTGGCGTGGCCCTGGATGACGACGGCGCGCACGGCATTGTCTGCGTCGGCTTGAATTAACGCGTCTGCCATTGCGGCATACATGGCGGCAGTGATGGAGTTCTTTTTGTCGACGCGGTTGAGGGTGAGAGTGGTGACGCCAGTGTCTGTGTGGGTGAGGATGTCGGTCATGGTGTGTTTGGTTTAGTTTGGTTTGGTGGGTCCGCTGATTGGATGCGGATGAAAGGGGTCCGCGAATTGGGGTCAGAGCCCAATTTCGTTGAGTATTTTGTCACTCCGGAAAGCGAATTGTCCTGAATTGGGATCTGACCCCCATTAGCTCCGTTGCGCCTTTTCGCCAACCAAATCAGCTACTCAAGGCTTCGCGCACAAAGTCAAGGCGGTCCTGGCCCCAGAACATGGTGTCGCCGACAAAGAAAGTGGGCGCGCCGAAGATGCCGCGCTCCACGGCCGCCTGTGTGTCGGCCTTGATCTGGTCTTTGACCGGCTGCTCGCTGCACAAGGCCAGCATCGCAGCGGCGTCAAACCCGGCCGCCTGCCACACCGCTCCCACAATGGCGGGGTCGTTCAGGTTTTTACTGTCCACCCAGATGGCCTTGAACATGGCCTGCACGAATTCGCCAAAGCGCGCGTCGTCGCGCATCTGCAGGCCAGTTGCGGCCCGCATCAGCGTGATGGTGTTGATGGGGAAATGCGGGTTCAGATTGAGCGGCACGCCATAGCGCTGGGCGAAGCGCGCAAAGTCTTTGAAAACATACTTGCCTTTGGCCGGCACCGTGATGGGCGAGTGGTTGCCCGTGGCCTGGAACACGCCGCCCAGCAGCATCGGCTTCCAGGCCACCGTAGCACCTGTGTCTGCAGCGAGTTTGGGCAACTGGGTGTAGGCAAGGTAGGCAGCGGGGCTGCCGAAGTCGAAATAGAAATCAACGGTTTTTGAGGTCATAACAGCTACAAAGTGTTGGGGACAGAGCTTGCCCGCTGCGCGTGGCTGCGGTCTTTCCCACAAAGTTTCAGAATTCTCAGAATTTTTCCATATAGGGCCGCAGATCAAGCTCCTGCGTCCAGGCATCGCGTGGCTGGTTGTGCAGCATCAGGTAGGCGTCGGCAATATGGTCCGGGTTGAGGATACCGTCCTGCGCTTTCAGCTGGTACCGCTCGGGGAAATTGTCGCGGATGAAGGCAGTGTCGATCGCGCCGTCGATGATGCTGTGCGCCACGTGGATGCCGCGCGGCCCAAGCTCGCGCGCCATGCTCTGCGCCAGCGCACGCAGCGCATGCTTGGCACCGGCAAAGGCGCAGAAGTTGGCCGAGCCGCGTATGGACGCGGTGGCACCTGTGAAGATGATGGTCTGCTTGCGTTGTGAATCAGAGCGGGTAACCATGCGCTTGGCCACTTCGCGACCATTCAGAAAACCGCCAAAGCAGGCCATCTCCCAAATCTTGAAGTACTTGCGCGCGGTCTCTTCCAGCACGCTGCTGGGCGCGTTGGCACCGATGTTGAACACCAGCACTTCAATTGGGCCAATAGTGGACTCAATCAGATCGACGAGTGCAATCACTTCTTCTTCCTTGCGCGCATCCGAAGCATAGCCGTAGGCCTGGCCGCCATCGGCCTTGATCTGGTCCAGCAGCGCCTGTAGCTTGTCCAGACTGCGACGCGTCACGCAGGCCACATAGCCTTCGCGCGCAAAGCGCCGGGCAACGGCCCCGCCCGTGGCGTCACCTGCGCCGATGATGAGTGCGACCGGTGAGGTCATTACATCAGCCCAGCGCAGGGCCGCCCCAAGCAGGGCTGGGCCCCTGAGGGGCTGAGCGACGCGGCTCCAGCTCTGCCTGCGCAGAGCTGGACGGCGCGAAGAGTCGTGGCCTCTGGCCACGGCCTGTCCAGTGACGACACGCAAGTGCAAAACGTGGGGCCATATTCACTCTTTGTAATAGACGATCTGGTGCGTTGTCACCAGCAAGGTACCGGCTTCATTCCAGAGCTGGGCCGTGTGGTCAAAGTAACCATTGCGAAAAGCCTGCCCGCGTGCCTGGCCCAGCACATAGCCGGTGCCGGTGTCGCGCAGTTGCTGCGCATCGGCATGAAAATAAACCGTCATCGACACCGTGCCCAGCGGGGTCGAGGTGGCTCGGCGCCGCTCAATGCGCGGCAAGAAAATATCAGACAGTGCGGTGAGCGATGCAAAGTCGAGCGGGCGCGGTGGGTCATCGCGCAACCAGAGCAGGCTCAGGCTGTCACCACTGTCGCTGCCGTCCAGCACAGGCGGGAAAAAGCCATGCACAAACCGCAGCTCATAGCGGTTGAGCCATTCCATGCGGCCACGTGTGGAAGGCTGTGGTGTGTCAGCGGGGGGCGTAACCAGGGGCATGGTAACTTCCATCACACCCCAAGTGGTGCGGCGCAGCGCGGTCAATGAGGTGGCGGTAAGCACCGTCTGCCCGGCTTGCAGCACCTCAATGATCCAATGCTGAGTGGACCGGTTGGTTCGCGCGGGGCGCGCACTCACCGTGAAGGAACCATCGGCCAGTGCCGCGCAAAAATTGACGGTGAAAGAAACCGGGTCGCCCAGACGATCTGGGTGCAGCAGCACCGCGTTGATGGCTTGCGCTGCCATCACCCCGCCAAATGGTCCCACCATGTTGGCATACGCCGGGCTGGTGTGGCCCGACCAGTGGCCGTCGGGCTGGCGCTGCAGCGCAATGGCTTCGTCGAACGCGTGAAGTGTCATGAAATCATCTGCCAATCATCTGCTAATGGTCTGCCAATCATGCCTCATTGGTCCATCCGCCCTTGCCTATATCTAAACCCGCTCAAAAATGCCAGCGGCACCCTGCCCCATGCCAACGCACATGGTCACCATGCCGTACTTCAAGTTCTTGCGCTGGAGCGCGTGAACCACGGTCGCGGAGCGGATAGCGCCCGTCGCCCCCAGCGGATGGCCCAGAGCAATGGCACCGCCCATGGGGTTGACGCGGGCAGGGTCCAGCCCCAGCGTGCGGATGACGGCGAGCGACTGCGCGGCAAAGGCCTCGTTCAGCTCAAACCAGTCAATGTCTTCATGCCGCAGGCCGGCGTATTTGAGCGCCGCCGGAATCGCTTCAATCGGGCCGATGCCCATGATGTGCGGCGGCACGCCCCGGCTCGCGTAGCTGACAAAGCGGGCCAGGGGCCGCAGGCCAAAGCGCTTGACGGCCGCCTCGCTGGCAAGGATAAGCGCGCCCGCACCATCCGACGTCTGCGAGCTGTTGCCCGCCGTGACCGAGCCGCGTGCCGCAAACACCGTTTTCAGCTTGGCCAGGCCTTCCACCGTGGTGTCGGGGCGGGCACCTTCGTCCAGCATGACCTTGCGGGTATTGCTGATGACTTCACCAGTATCCAGGTTGGGCGCGCGGTCTGTCACTTCAACAGGGGTGATTTCATCGGCAAATTCACTGGCCTTCATGGCCGCGATGGCCTTCATGTGCGAGGCGTACGCAAACTCGTCCTGCGCGTCGCGGCTCACCTTCCACTGCGTGGCGACTTTCTCGGCCGTCAGGCCCATGCCGTAGGCAATGCCGTAGTTGTCCACATCATCGGTGTTGGTGAAGATGGTGGGCGACAGGCTGGGTGAATTGCCCATCATCGGCACCATGCTCATGCTCTCGGTGCCAGCGGCAATCATCACGTCGGCCTCGCCCACGCGGATGCGGTCAGCGGCCATCTGCACGGCCGACAGGCCCGATGCACAAAAGCGGTTGACCGTGATGCCGCCCACGGTGTTGGGCAGCCCGGCCAGAATGGCGCCAATGCGCGCCACGTTCAAGCCCTGCTGCGCCTCGGGGATGGCGCAGCCGCAGATGATGTCTTCCACCGCTTTGGGGTCCAGCCCCGGCACCTGCGCCATCACAGCCCGCAGCGCGGTGGCCAGCAGGTCATCGGGGCGCATGTTGCGCAAAGCCCCCCGGTGCGAGCGCCCGATGGGCGTGCGCGTAGCAGCAACGATGTAGGCGTCTTGAATTTGTTTGCTCATGATGTTTCCTTCGGTTTTCTTGGGGCGGCAGGTATCCAGGCCCAAATGAATTCACATTCCACCGGCTGCATGCCGGCCTCGTCCGTCACAGTGACGGACACATTGATCTCGCCCTTGTCACTGGCCTGCAACGCCGCCCGTTGCTCGGGCGTGAGAACAGCCACGGCGCGCAAGGCACCGGTGGCGCGTTTTTTGAACGCCATCTTCAGCTCTTTGGCCAGCGGAATGCAATCGTCACGCACATTCATGCCCACCACCATGCCGGTAGCGGTTTCGGCCAGCAAGTTCATGGCCGAGGCGTGAATGCCCTGCAGGTGGTTTTGCACTTTTCGCTCGTTGGCCAGAAACACTTCAACGCGTTCAACCGACATGTCAACAAACTCGACCCCCGCCGTGCCAATGAACGGCACCGCGCGGCGCAGCACGATGTTGCGGTACCAGGGCCGCGCAAACGCCGGCACCTCGGACAGGCGCTCCAGCTGGCGTTGCAGGCGGTTGGGGGCGTAGTCCATCAGTTACGGACAGGTTTTCCCGTCGACATCATCCCCATGATGCGCTCCTGCGTTTTGGGGTGCGTCAGCAGCGAGCAGAAGGCCTGGCGCTCAAGCGTCATCACATACTCCTCTGTCACCAGGCTACCGGCATCGACATCGCCGCCGCACACCACATGGGCGATCAGCGACGCGATGTGGAAGTCGTGCTGGCTGATGAAGCCGCCGTCCCGCATGTTGACCAGCGAGCCCTTGATGGTCGCACTGCCGCTGCGCCCGGCCACCGCAAAGGGCCGACGGTGCGGCGCACGGTAGCCCGAGTTGAACATCCCCACCGCTTCGTTGATAGCCACATAGAGCAACTCGTCCTTGTGCGCCACGATGATGTCGCTGTCCAGCAGATACCCCAATTTGCGCGACTCGATGGCGCTGGTGCCCACCTTGGCCATGGCGGCTGCGGTGAAGCCTTCGGTGAGGCACTTCAAAATGTCTTTGTCGGTAGAGCTGGCCGCGTTCTCTGCGGCACGCCGCGCGATGTAGGCCAGGCCGCCCGCGCCGGGCACCAGGCCCACGCCTACTTCCACCAGGCCGATGTAGCTCTCCATGGCAACCACGCGCCGCGCCGAATACACCGCCATCTCGCAGCCGCCGCCCAGCGCCAGGCCACGCACGGCTGATACCACCGGCACGCTGGCGTAGCGCAGCTTGAGCCTGACCTGCTGCAGCTCGGCCTCAGCCCCGTCAATCGCCTTGGCACCGCCCATCATGAAAGCCGGCAGCATGGCCTGCAAGTCAGCGCCGACGGAAAACATCTCATCGGGCGACCAGATCACCAGGCCTTTGTAGTCTTTTTCCGCCATCTCAATGCCCTTGGCCAGGCCTTCGGACACGTCGGGGCTGATGGCGTGCATTTTGGTTTTGATACTGGCGATGACGACGCTACCGGAGGGGCTGCCGCTACCGAAGGGGCTGCCATCCCCGTCATCGAGCGTCCACAAACGAATGGCGTCGTCTTCATGCAGCGTCCTGCCCGCTGTTGCGGCATCGGGCGCACTGGCCCCCAGCACGCTTTCAGGAAAATGCTGGCGCGCATGCACCGGCAGGTTGCGGCGCGCCACAAAGGTGCCTGCGGCGGGATTCCAGGAGCCTTGCGGCGTGTGCGCACCGCCCGCGCCGTTGTTTGACTCGGCCACCGGCCCGTTGAACACCCAATCCGGCAGCGGCGCGTTGCACAGCGCTTTGCCCGCGTCGATGTCTTCCTTGATCCAGTGGGCCACCTTCAGCCAGCCGGCCTCCTGCCACAGCTCAAACGGGCCCTGCTTGACGCCAAAGCCCCAGCGCATGGCAAAGTCAACATCGCGTGCGGTCTCGGCAATGCTGTGCAGGTGGATCGCGGCGTAGTGAAACTGGTCGCGCAATATCGCCCACAGAAAACGCGCCTCCGCGCCCT
>JAYVNK010000488.1:0-3100 GCA_043758475.1 Comamonadaceae bacterium
CGACGACAAGCAGCCGGTCGTCCATCAGCTCGGCCACAAAGTCAGGGTAAAAATAGTCGGTCGCCGTGGGCAGCCAAAACGCAAACTCGGGCAGGCGAACCAGGTTGCGCACCCAATGTTTTACGGCAGGCTCGGCATCCAGCGCGACAGCGCAGTCAAACTCCTCGCCCGTCGATTTCAAATCGGCAATCTGCGCGTAAAAGTGTTTTTTAAACTGCCAGCGCCCGCTGTAGGCCTGCCGAACTGGGTAGCGACCTTTTGTGAATTGAAAAGTCCGCGCGTCACTGTGCGCCAGCACCGCATCAGTGCGGCCAAACAATAGGTTCTGAAAGCCCTGATTCCGCGCGGTCGCGACCACGCTGTCAATGCGCTTGGCGATCATCTGCCCGAGTTGAAAGCGCGAGCGGATCAACCCCGTGAGGGCAAAGCCACACGCATGCAGCAGGTGCGACACGATTTTTTGCACATAAGCCTGCGTCTCGGTCTGCGTTAATCCTGCGCTGCGCACCTGGCGCTCCAGCGCCATGACCAAGTCAAGCTCCGTGGCGTCGGTTGGCACGGCATCCAGCGACAATTGCGCCGCATCGGCCTGCTTGATGCGCACCCGCTCGCCCTCAACGTAGATTTCAAACAGATCGCTTTGCTGCACCAGGTTGAATCCGGGTAGCTCAGGCCGGGCGTCAGCGCGCAATAGGTCAAATTCGATCAGTTCGCCCAGCGTCTCGCGTTCAATCAGCTCCAGCTCGCCCTGGACCCGAATGCAGAGCTGCGGGACGGCGGCAAACGGCACGTCGCGCTCGGCGGGTGAGCGCAACGCGTACAAACGGGCATTGTGTTGATCCAGTTGGGCCGCCGCCATCGCCTTGTCGTTTTTGTGGGCAATGGACAAAATAGCATCTCGGGTCGCCTCTGAGACAGCCCCTTTGATGCGAAGCCGCACCGGCTCCCCTTTTGCAGAGCCCGGCAGCACCTGCACGTCCGGCTGCGCTTGCAATGCAGCGGCCACGGCGACCGAGTCAAGCGCGGTTAACTCCAACTCCAGCGTCAAGGCTTTCTGGGTGGCAACGGGTGCCCCGCCAAACCAATCGTCTTCATCCGGCAGCAATACGCTGGCCGCGCTCAAAGCATCAAAACCCATGCCCTGCGTCAAGCTGTCCACCAGCGAGTTGGCGGCCTCTGAAAAGCTGCGGGCAATCACGTGCACATAAGCCTTGTTCAGCGCTGGGCTCTTGCGTTTTTTGGCGTAGGGCATTCGCAGCACGCGGCCCAGAAGCTGCTCCACCGCCTGGTTGCTGCGCAGGCTTTGCAGCGAGCACAGCACGTAGGCAAACGAGCAGTCCCAGCCCTCGCGCAGGGCATCGACGGTGATGACGTAACGCACCGCACAGGCGGGGTCGAACAGGTTGACGCCGTCCAGTTCGCGCTGGCTGCCGGTGGCCACGGCAATCTCACGTTCTTCGATATGGTGCACGTCCAGCAGGTGCTGCTTGACGACCTCTACCGTTGCCTCGCCACCCCTGTCCTGCGCTTGAAACAGCACAATGGGCCGCACGTACTGCGGTTCGTGCGCGGCTTCTGCCTCCAGGTGCGTGCGGCGCAGCAGCGCATCGCGCACGGCATCTTGCCAGCCGGTTTCGTGCTCGGCCAGCATGATAGGCAGCTTGATCATGTCCTCGGCTTCCAGCTCGCGGGCCGACACGCTGTACAGCACATTGGTTTTGGCGGGCACCGGGGTAGCGGTTAAATCCAGCACGCAACTCGGGCGAATGCCTTGCAGCATGGTGAGGGACAGCGGCGTTTTTACGTTGTGCGCCTCGTCCACAATCACAATGGGTTGCTGCCAGGCCAGCCAGTTGGCCAATGAGCACTTCACGCGGCCAAGGTCCTTGGCAGTCAAGACGACCTGACCTTCAACATCCAAATCGGCTTGCTCTACACAAGTCAATCCGCGCTGGGCAGCCTGCTGAGGTGTGAGATTCAAGCTCTTGAAATGCGTCTCCCACGCCTCGCTCATCGCGTACACGCGCCGCCCGGCCTTGTTGGCCACACGAAAACTCTGAATCGTCGCCACCACAATGATCGCCTGCTGACCAAAGCTCTGCGGCGGCAGGGTGTGCAGGGCATCAAGCTCACACACCTGAAACCGCTCGCCGTACGCGGCTTGCAGCGCTGCGCGGTAGGCGTGACTGGGGGTTTGCAGCGCGGCCAGCGTCTGGCTGCGAATGGTGTCGCTGGGCACCAGCCACAGCGCAACCGGGAAATCATGCTGCGTCCATGTCTGCGCGATCAAAGGAATCGCATGCGATGCCATCAGCGTCTTGCCACCCCCCGTGGGGATGCGCAGGCACACGCAGGGCACCTCGCCGAGTTCGTCAGCGCGATAAAGCGGGCTGGCTTTCTTCGCCGATTGGCCCACCCCCTCACGCGCCATCGCATGCGCCCAAGCCGCCTCCAGGCCCATGGTGCTGGCCTGACGCAGGAATAGCGCGAGCGCACTTAGGGCGGATTGCTGGTAGGTTTTGAGGGTGAGGGCGGACATCAATTTTTTGGTTTGAATTGGCTAAAGTTATGCATTTGATAACATCTTTAAACAACGTAAGCCATTGATTTAATTGAATTTAGTTACATTTTTCGGTTAATTTTTCGGATACTTCTGAAAAACTTTAACGCAATTAACCGAAAACCTATGACTTCAAAATACTCCACCGTGCGCCTTTACCTGGGCTCGTAGCAACAATTTTTTGACCGTCTAACCCCGCTATCCGCAGAGCCGTCAACAGGTTTTTGATCTTTGTGCGTTTTTGATCGTCCGTGAGCGAGTCTGGCAGTTTTCCACGTAAAAGGGAACGAACCTCCGACGCGGGGACCGATTTGAACCTCTGGATATGCTGAAGCACAAAGGTCTTGTAATAGTGATCGTCCAAGCCCTTATTGCGGGTGTATTCAGCACGTGTGTCGGTAGCATCAGCGACATTGGCCGACACAAAAAAATTCGGCTTGCGCCCTTCAATCAACTTCAGCTTGCGCAACAAAGCAGACTGGTCGTCCGCAATACGGTGCTTCTTCTGCACCCGATCCAGCCAAATCACCTGCTCCAGCG
>JAYVNK010000489.1:0-3098 GCA_043758475.1 Comamonadaceae bacterium
TGGAATCGCAGTCCATGCGCAGCCAGGCCGTGTCGACCTTGCTCATGCGCTCGCCACTTAAACCCAGCCTGCCGCTGACAGGATTTTTGACATTCTTGCGCACCACGCGGGCCGCTTTGCGGGTGGATTCTGCCGCCTGCCGGGCGACATCTTTGGCAGTATCTTTGGCAATGATTCGGGTGACCATGAAAACTCCAGAAAGGCGGGCTGGGACCAGCCTTGGGAAAAGCGCTCTATTCTGCAAGCAAATCGGCCCATAAGATACTGGGCAGATACCCGAACCAACTCACGGCATCGCCCGACGGCCTGGTGAGGTATTCTCGGACTTCAAGCAACCCGGCTTCTAGTACCCAGACACCCAAGTAGAGGAACAAAATGAAAGCGGTGATTTCGCGCCCAGGCCTAGGCGCAAAACGCAGACATAGCTGTGGCTATGGCGAGGCTTTGCAACGACGGCATGGGTGTGAAAGCACGCTTTCATGTTCCGATACTTGGGTGTCTGGGTACTAGCCAACCACTTCTGGAGATTTCCATGGCCGACCTGAAAAAACAATTTGAAGCTGCTGCCGCCAGTTCCAAGAACCTCACCGAGCGGCCCGACAACAGCACCATGCTGAAAATTTACGCGCTGTACAAGCAGGGCAGCATGGGCGACAACACCGACAAGAAACCCGGCTTCACCGACATGGTGGGCCGCGCCAAGTGGGACGCCTGGAACGGCATGAAGGGCACGGCCAATGCCGACGCCATGCAGCAGTACATTGACCTGATCAAGACTCTGATCTGACTTTTTATGAAATTTTAGGCATAAAATAGGCCTGTAGCCACTGTCCTTCTTGAATAGTTTGCTACATTATTTGTAGTAATTGATGGTCTGTGAATTCGGGAAATTGCCTGGGGTATCCCCTACTTTTTCTTGGAAACGGCCTTTTTAGCCGCAGGTTTTTTGGGCGCTGCCTGAGCGGCCAGCAGGGCGTCCAGGTTTTTCACAATTTCGCCTTCAATACGGTCCTTAAACGCGCCCAGCAAAAAACCCAGCTTCGCGTCCAGCTCGAACCTGTCATGGGTCACCAGCAGGCTGCCGCTCACGCCCGAGCGCGTGAACGCCACATCGTCCTGCGTGCTGCCTTCGTCGTAAGTGCAGTCCATGCCAAAGTCTTTCTCCACCTGCTCTGCCCACCGGAAAGCAATTTTGCGTGCCTCTGGCAGGCCCAGCATGTGTTTGCGCAGGATATGAACGGTAGCCACTATTTACCTCCGGTTGAAATGGGTTTGCTTCGTCGGATTTACTGGGTTGGGTTTACTTGGTTGAGTTCGCCGGCAGATTATGCTGGCAGCAGGCTATGAGCCCGACTTCAACGCCTGCCTGCGCTGCTTGTCGGGCATGTCCGCCAGCCGCCTGACCACCGCATAAAACCGGGGCCAGGCGTCGCCATCGCCGTTCGCCGCATTGCTGTTTATCCGCTCAAACAGCGCCTCAAAATCCGGCACCAGTTCATCGTAGGCGGCCTGCGCGCCAAACGAGGCATTGTTGGCGTTGGCAACCCAGGCGTCGTAGCCGCTGAAACGCGCAGCCACCGCGTGGGACTGCGGCACGGAGGGTGCACCCGGCGCTACAGATGCTGCACCAGACGTGGCGCTCGCCGCTGCAACCCACGACGCTTTCAGCTGCGCATACTCATCTCTAAAATTCTTCATCGCTACATTTTTAGAAGCTGATTGTGCATATCTACCGGGGGCTAAGAGGCTTTTTTCCTGGTAAATATCGGTCAAAACACGCCGCGTAGCCCATGTCAGCGCCCGAAACTGCGCGCGCTGGCTGACCTGCGATTCAAACTCGGCTTTGGCTGCTGGCGAGCCCTGGCGTGCCAGCCAGCGCGCGCCGCCCAGCCGCTCCACTGCGGTTGCAAACGACTCATTGAACATGGTGTCGTCGCGGGCGTAGGCCACCTGGTGCGCCAGCTCATGAAAAATCAGCCGCGCCAGCTCGCCCTCGGGGTAGTTGATGAAGGTGTTGAGCAGCGGGTCGCCACCGGCCCAATTCATCCAGCCGAGGGTGGAATAGGCAGGCACGCCATAGACGCTGACCTCCAGACCCTCGGCCTTCAACTCAGCCGCCAGCGCGCGCGCCTGTGCCTCATCAAAATAGCCTCGGTACCCAATGCAGCCCGTTACCGGAAAACACCAGGTTTTGAGCTTGAGCGAAAACTCGGGCGCCGCCACCACATTCCAAACCACGGCGCGGCGCTGCAGGTCGGCGTACTGGGTGTAGCTGGGGTTGTCGGGCAAGCCCAGGTCGGTCACCGCAAAGCGGCGGATGCGCTGCGCCAGCGCCAGCCGCGATTTCAGGTCGGGTGGCGTTTGCGCGTCATCAAGCCATTGCGTCACCGGCTTGGCGGCCCGCAGCATGGCAAGATGTCCGTTCGCTGACTGTAAAAGGTAACCCGCATCGGCGCAGCCCCCCAAGGCCCCCAAGGCCCCCAGACCGGCCAACGATATCAGCCCAATGGGCAGCCAACGCGCACCGCCCGCTGACTCAAACACCCGCCGATTACCAAGCACAGGCATGGGAGTGGGAATGCGAATGGGCATCAGCACCGGCGCGCCCGCAATCCACCCGGCAGGCGCTGGCAACCGCTTTCACATCAATTTCCCAAACCCTTGGCGATGCGGTCAATGCCCACCTGCGCGCAGGCCGAGTCTTTTTCGCCGCCCGGCGCGCCCGAGATGCCGATGGACCCCACCAGTTCCTTGCCCGCAAAAATCGGCAAACCGCCTTCTCCCGGCGTGATCTTGTCCAGCAGCATGAACCCAGCCAGTCCCGGCTGCGGGCGCTTGCCCAGCTCCACCGACGGGCTGCGCGTGGTGAACGCGGTGTAGGCCTTGCGCAGGCTGTTCTCAACCGTGTGCGGGTTGACGCCATCGTCGCTCAGCACCACCGCCGTGCGGGCATGGCGGTTCAACACCGTGATGCTGACCTTGAAGCCATCGGCGCGGCAACGCTCCAGGCTGGCGGTGGCAAGCTCCATCGCAGCGGTGAGCGACAGCCCCCGCTCGGTCACAAGGGCCTGCGCGCTGGCCATGCCGCACGACAGGGC
>JAYVNK010000490.1:0-3096 GCA_043758475.1 Comamonadaceae bacterium
GGCATCACCGCGCGAGGGCTCAGCATTACGCGGCAACAGGTCGCGTGCAACCTGGCGTCCGGGCACAACCCGGCCGGGATTGGTAAGGACTTCCGGCAAGCAAGTAAGGCGCTATGCGGAGTAGACAATTGCGGCGCCGACGAGCACCAAGCCTACACCGGCAACGGAACAGGCATTGCGGAGGACGCCGCGTGGGACGTTGAAGGCACCAGTGAGCATGAGTATGAGCAGCCCAGAGATATTGGCCGCCGGGCCCCACTGCACGGCGCCCGAGCGCAGCCAGTTTGACGCGTGCAACGCAAGCGCAATTGCCGCCACTGCCGCAGCGACTCCGAAGAGAATGCGCAAACCGCGCGTGTACGTCGGAGGTGAGTCGGGCATGTTCATGTGAGGCCAACGTAATGTCCATCCCGTGACGCTGCGATATAAAGGGGTCGTTTCAACGATAAAAAGCGACACGTAATCCCAATTCATATGAATAGTCTGCTTCATTAAAAGTAGCGTGAAACCCGACAATCCGTAAGATATGGCTATCCGCCTTAGAAGCTATTTTCCCGCAGTCGCAGCGCTCTGGACATCCCTTTTTCGAGCGAACCCGCACAACTCCCCTTCCGGCGCAATGCGGTCGGTCACCGGACTTCCCGCACCAAAACCGCACGCCCCTTGCCTTGTCGCCGCGACCGGACCAACCGTAATCCAAGTCAGCAAGTCAGCGACGGATCAGGCAGCCTTCTTCAAAGGCAATGCAGGCGCAAACATCGCTTCCATCTCGCGCCGCACTTTGTAGGCATCCGTGGCGGTATCCATCGCCACATCAGCCCAGCTCAAACTCTGGCCTCTCTTCACAGCGCGCACCACCTTGACCTGATGCGCCAGGCCCAAGGGCAAACCGCCCTTCTCCTTGTCCTGATGCCCGCCCAGCTTCATCGAAGTCTCGGCGGGCAGCAGCTTGCCCCACACCGTGTAGCCGCCCTCGCCATCCAGCATGTCGCCGGGCTTCAAGTCCTTCTTGGCGGTGGCCACAACGTCTGCATTCCAGCAAGTGGCTACACCGGTGGGCTCGCCTCGCAGCGCAACCGATGCCACCGACACGCCCACTTCCAGGCCAATCAAATGCCAGCGTTTGTACAGCGTGAAGTAGCGCCCGCTCGGGTCGGTGTGCGCGTTGTACTCTTCAAAACAGTTGCGGATGTATTCCGTCTCACCCTCCACCGTCACCCACACGCCCATGCGGATGTCGTACGGGATTTTTCGGCCATCGGCTTCCAGTGACGAGATTACTTCCACCATGCCTTTGCGCTCCAGCACGCCGCCTTCGCTGATGGGCCTTGTCACAAACGGAATGTCTTCCACACTGGCGGGTGGGTACAGCAGGCCGTTGCTGGGCACGGTGAGGCCAGTGGCGTTGGCGACTGCCGTGCTTTCAATGGACGGCTTGGAGCCATCCAGAAAGCTGTTGAACATTTTGGGGTTGAGCCCGCCTCGCTCGGCCTGCTCGGGGCTCAAGCCGTAGTTGCCCCACACCGTGTCGGGTGTGGACTCGCAAAAATGCGGCAGCCATTTGTGGCCCCGGCCTGCGGCCACCACGGGGAAGCCGCAGGTGCGCGCCCAGTCCACCAGATCACAAATCAGCGCGGGCTGGTCGCCAAAGGCCAGCGAATAAACCACGCCCGCGTCAGCCGCCTTGCGTGCCAGCAGGGGGCCGCAAAATGCGTCGGCTTCCACCGTGACGTTGACGACATGCTTGCCGTGCTTGAACGCCAGCAGGCAATGCGCCACTGCGGCCACCGGGTTGCCGGTGCATTCGACGATGATGTCAATTTGCGGGTGCGTGACCACGGCCTGCCAGTCATCGGTGATCCAGGTTGATCCTGTATTAATAGCATCTTGTGCAGATGGAGCGAGGGCTGCGGCCATATTCCACCCCACACGGGCCAAATTGGCGCGGGCTGCGTCAGGTGACAGGTCGGCAATGGCCACAAGATGCACGCCGGGCGTTCTTGGGATTTGCGCGAGGTACATCGAGCCGAATTTGCCGGCACCGATGAGGCCGATGCGTACCGGTTTGTTGTCGGCCGCGCGCTGCTGGAGTTTGGTGTAGAGGTTCATTGCATGAGGGGCTGGGTTGGTGTCAAGCCGCTTTGCGCTCAAGCGCAATCGGCTCCATCGAAGTCTGCATGGCGGTAGCCGGCACGCCGTCTTTCCACGGCAGATCAACCGGGTAATCTTTCACCAGACAATCGTCCGGCAGGCAGGTGATCGGCGTGAAGTCGCGGTGCGCAATGTACTCGGGCCGCTTGTGGCGGCGGATGTGGTTGCTGACGGCGCACAGGCTCAAATACACCGCCACGCGGTTGAACGGTGACAGGTTGCTGCCCGATGCATGGACCAGGCAGGAATGGAACAGAATCATCGAGCCCGCCGGGCCTTTGGGGCTGACGATGCCACCCTCTTTGCCACCCCCGCGCTGCACCAGTTGCCGGATTAAATCATTGCTCACCGTCCACAGCGGGTAACTGGTGGTGGTCAGGTCATGCTTGGCATCGACCACGCCTTTTTTGTGGCTGCCGTTGATGAACATCAGCGGGCCGTTGTGCTCGGTCACGTCGTCCAGAAAAATCGCGATGTTCATCGCGCGCTCGGTCGGCATCATGTCGTCGTTGAGCCAGGTGCCGTAGTCCTGGTGCCATTGCCACACATCGCCCTCAAACGCCATCTTGCCGTTGATCTTGAACTGGTGCATGTAAAGCTGCTCGCCCAGCAAATCTTCCACCGGTTCGATCATGCGCGGGTGGCGCGCCAGCTTGGCAAACGGCTTGCTGTACAGGTGCGCGGCAAAGTTGGTGCGCACCGCGTCTTTGCCTTTTTCGCGCACATTGAAGTCTTCACGACGGCTGTACAGCTCAGGCACGGCTGCGTTCAAATTTTGCGTTTCCTCTGGCGTGAACAGGCCGGGGAAAAACAGGTAGCCGTCGCGGTCAAACTGGGTGTGTTGTTCGGGGGTGAGTTTCATGGTGTGTGTCCTCGGGGTTGGTGGGTTGGTTGGATGATTTGCAGTGGCGTTCGTGATCGGAGCTGTGCTTGGCGAAGGTTGCG
>JAYVNK010000491.1:0-3094 GCA_043758475.1 Comamonadaceae bacterium
CCACGCCCAGTGCCTTGCTGCCCGGGAACAAGAACGGCGCGGCGGCCAAGCCGATCAACGCCAGCACCAACGCGGCCGCCAGCCAGCGGCTGCGGGGCAAGTCATGCGAGAGGATGCGATTGAGCATGGCGGGCTTAGCGATTGGTGACCGGGTACAGGCCTTGGGGCCGCCACAGCAGCACCGCCACCATCAGCGCGATGTTGGAAAACAGTGCCGCCTTGGGGATCAAAAAGCCTGTGTAGTTGACCATCAGCCCCACCAGCAAAGCACCGATCAACGCACCGCCGGTCGAACCCAGCCCGCCAATGATGATGACGATGAAAATCAGCACGTTGACCTGCGCGCCCATCTGCGGAATCAGGTTTTGCTGGAACAGCCCCCACATCACGCCGCCCAGGCCGGCCAGCGCGCTGCCCGCCACAAACACGCCGACGAACAGTCGGCGGATGCGGTAGCCCAGCGCCTCGACCATTTCGCGGTCTTGCACACCCGCGCGAATCAACAGGCCAATCTTGGTGCGGTTCAGCGTCCAGGCCAGCACGCCAAAGACGATCAGGCCCACCACTACCGCCAGCAGCCGGTACTTTTCGATCGCGGCATCGCCCACCAGCAGTGCGCCGCGCAGGCCCTGCGGCAGCGGCAGCGCGATCTGCGCCGGGCCCCAGATGACCTTGATGAGCTCCTCTCCAATGATCATGCCGCCCATGGTGATCAATATCTGCTTCAGGTGCTGGCCATACACCGGGCGCACGATAAAGCGCTCAAACGCCAGTCCCACGGCTGCCGCCACCAGCATGGCCACCACCATCGCGGGCAGCACTGCCAGCAGGTTGACCAGCAGGTTGCCCGAGCCCGTCCAGTCACCCATCAGGCCCAACACACTGGCCGCCATATAGGCACCGAGCGCGATGAACACACCGTGGCCAAAATTGAGCACATCCATCAGTCCAAACACCAGCGTGAGGCCCGACGCGATGATGAAAATGATCATGCCCATCGCCAGGCCCGCCACCGTGAGCGTCAGCCACGTGGAGCCAGAGCCAATGAATGGAAAAACAAAAAACGCCAGCGCCGGCACTAGCGTGATCGGTTTGAAATCAAAGTCCAGTGCTTTCATATCGCCAACCCCAGCAGTGAATGCTGCAAAGCCTCGTCCTGCGCAAATGCCGCCATTGGCCCGGCATGCACCACGCGGCCGTTGTCCATCACGGCCACGGTGTCGCCCAGGCGCTTGGCGAAATTGATGTTCTGCTCCACCAGAAGAATCGTGGTGCCGGTGGCCTTGAGCTGGGCGAAGGCGTCAATCATGTTGTTGATGATGGCCGGTGCCAAGCCCTTGCTGGGCTCATCCACAATCAGGAGCTCGCGGGGCTCGACGATGGCGCGGGCGACGGCCAGCATCTGTTTTTGCCCACCCGACAGCTTGCCTGCCGGGTGGTTCCAGAATTTTTCCACCGCCGGGAACAGCGTGAAAATCCACGCCAGCCGCGCCTCGTCCATCTGGCTGGCGCGCCTGGCATTGCGCGCCGCCAGCAGCATGTTTTCCTTGACCGTCAGGTCCGAAAAAATGCCCATGGTTTCTGGGACGTAGGCGATATTCAAGGCGGCAATGTCCGGCGTGGCCATGGCCGTGATGTCCTGCTGTTTGAACGAGACGCGGCCTTGGCTTGCTGGCCACAACCCCATGATGGTCCGAAGCGTCGTCGTTTTGCCAGCGCCGTTGCGCCCCAGCAGCAGCGTGAGCTGGCCTTTGGGCACCGCCAAGTCAACGCCGTGCAGGATATGGTACGCGCCGATGTGGGTGTGGACGTCCTCAAGCGAAAGCAGCGTGCTACCCATCGCACGCTCCAGGCATGACGCGCTTCGCGCATGATCTCGCTGCGCTTTGACGACGAATGATCAGCGAAAGCGGACCGGCAACCAGTGACTTCAAATCATCGCGCGCAGCGCAGTCATCAAAGCCGAAGGCGAAATCATTCTTCATGCAGGCACCACCCCAAGATACGCTTCTTGAACGATAGGCGACGCAATCACCTCGGCAGGCTCGCCATCGGCCACCAGCGCGCCGTTGTGCAGCACGATGATGCGGTCGGCCAGCTCGCGCACCACGTCCATCTTGTGCTCGACCAGCAAGATTGTTTTCCTTTTGTCTTTTTTAAGTGCGCGAATCAGGTTCAAGATGACCGGTGCCTCGGCCGAGTTCATGCCAGCGGTAGGCTCATCAAACATGAACACCTGGGATTCCAGCGCCATCAGCAGCGCCACCTCCAGCTTGCGCTGGTCGCCATGCGGCAGGCTGGCCACTGCGGCCTGCTGCTTGTGCTGCAACGACACGGCTTGCAAAATCTCGCCCGCGCGGTCGGTCAACGTGCGGTGGTCGCTCCAGATGCTCCACAAATTCAGCCCGTGCCTGTGCGGGCCTGAGCGCGTGGCCTGCACCGCCAGGCGCACGTTTTCCAGCACCGTCAGGTTGGGAAACAGGTTGGTCAACTGGAAAGCCCGGCCCAACCCGGCGTGCGTGCGTTGCGACACCCCAAGCGCCGTCAGGTCGCGCCCGTTCAGGCTCACGCAGCCGCCGGTGGGCTTGATCTGCCCCGAGATCAAATTGAAATACGTTGTTTTGCCCGCGCCATTGGGGCCAACAATCGCAGTCAAAGTCCCCGCCGCAAACGTGCAACTGACAGCATTCACCGCCACGTGCCCGCCGAAGCGGACTGTGAGATTGGAAGTTTGCAGCATGGGTGTGGACCTTTGATGCCCGCGCAGTGGCCGAGCGCCCTTCAATCGACGCTTGTTTTTCAGCGCTTGTTTTTGATCGGCACGGCCATCTCTTCCGGCTTGATCTCCCGCACCAGTTCCGGTACGCCCCAGGCAAACGCGGGGTCTACCTTGATCTTGAAGTGGTACATGCTCTGCATCGCCTGATGGTCTTCGGTGCGGAAGGTCATCTTGCCTTTGGGCGTATCAAAACTCATGCCTTCCATGGTCTTGATGAGGGTGTTGGCAGTGGCATCGCCATTGCTCTTTTTCAGCGCGGTGACAATCGCCATGGCCGCAGAAAATCCACCGGCTGTGAAGAAGTCGGGCGGCGTC
>JAYVNK010000492.1:0-3088 GCA_043758475.1 Comamonadaceae bacterium
TGACCACGTGCTCACCGTGCTGCCGCTGTTCCACGTGGGTGGCCTGTGCATTCAGACCTTGCCGGCCCTGCATGCGGGCGCGACCGTCACATTGCACGCGCGCTTTGAGGCGGGTGCCTGGCTGGCCGACGTGCAGGTGCGCCGCCCCACCATGTCGGTGTTGGTGCCCGCCACCTTGCGCGCGGTGATTGATCACCCTGGTTTTGCGGACACCGACCTGTCTTCGCTCAGGCTGCTGAATGCCGGGTCATCCACCATTCCCGCTTCGCAAATTGCCGCCTTCCATGCGCGTGGCGTCCCCGTATGCCAGGTTTACGGCGCAACCGAAACCGGTCCCGTGTCGATCTACCTCAAGCGCGAACATGCGACGCAGCGAGCAGGCAGCGCGGGCAGGGCGGGTTTGAACGTCGACGTGAGGCTGGTGGATGTGAATGCAGATGCGCCGGGCCATGGTGTAAAAGTCCACGGCCAGGCGCGCCGGGATGTTGCCCCCGGCGCGGTTGGTGAACTCTGGATACGCGCCTCCAACGTCATGTGCCAGTACTGGAACGACCCTGACAATTCGGCTTTCCAGGATGGCTGGTTCCACACCGGCGACCTGGCGCGTTGCGACAATGACGGCTTCTACTGGGTGGTGGGCCGCAGCAAAGACATGATTGTCTCGGGTGGCGAAAACATCTACCCCGCCGAGATTGAAAACCTGCTGGCCGATTGCCCGCTGATTCTTGAAGCCGCAGTCATCGGGCAGCCGGATGACAAGTGGGGCGAAGTGGCCGTGGCCGTGGTTGTGAAAAAGCCCGATTCAGCACTGGATGCCGCTGGGGTGATGAAGCTGTTGGACGGCAAACTCGCCCGCTTCAAGCATCCGCGGCGCGTGCTGTTCATGGATTCGCTGCCCAAGACTGCGCTTGGCAAAGTCCAGAAGCTGGAACTGGCTCAACGGATTGCGCTGGCCAGTCAGTGTTAACCCGCGCGTCCGCCAGAGGGGCTTGGACTTAACATGAGTGCTTCGGCAAGACGTGCCGGACAAACATCCATTTTGACCACTCATTTTTTTTGGGAGACATTCATGAAAAACTTCAAATTTGTGCTGACCAGCGTTGCCGTCGCTGCCTTCGTGGCGGGCTGCGGCGGCGGTGACGATTTGAAGACCACATTCACTTCGGTAGTGTCATTTGGCGACAGCATCAGCGACGCTGGCACTTACCGGGTGGGGACCGTGGCGCAACTGGGTGGCGGCAAGTTCACAGTCAACGGCGCGGGCGACAAGGTCTGGACCGAAGCCCTGGCAACGGCCCTGGGCGCACCGGCACAATGCCCGGCGCAAACCGGCCTGCTGCCCAACAACGGCGTCACGGGCGCTGCCGTTGTCAACATTGCCGCATGCAACAACTACGCGCAAGGCAGCAGTCGCGTCACGTCCATTGGCTCTGGCCCCAACGGCGTGGCACTTCAAAAAGCGCCTTTCAACCAGGTCAACCTCGGCTTGATTGCTGACTCCATCCAAAACCAGGTGAATCGGCACATCACCAAAGTGGGCACGTTTGGCGGCAGCGATTTGGTAACAGTCAACGGTGGCGGCAATGACTTTTTCATGCAGCTTGGCGCGGTCGGCGTGGCTGCCGGAGGCGGTACGGCCGCAGCGGGCGCTGGCACGATTGCGGGCTGGCCCGCTGCCACCATCACGACGGTGTTCGCCGGAGGCGCGGCAGCAGCCACAGCAGCACAGGGCGCGGCGGTGGCCGCCATGGGGCAAGCCGGGGGCGAACTGGCCAGCTACGTCAAGACTCTGATCGTTGGCAAAGGGGCCAGATTTGTGGTGGTGCGCAACCTGGGCGACTTGAACATCACCCCCCTTGGTGCCACGTTTGACGCAGGCACCAAACAGCTTTCAACCGCCATGGTGACCGCCTTCAATAGCCAGTTGGCGCAAGGTTTGACAGGCGTGGCTGGCATCTATCTGCTTGACGACTTTGTGCGCGGCCAGGCCATTGCGGCCAACCCGGCCAGCGTGGGGCACACCAATGTCACGCGTCCCAATTGCGGGCCCAATGCTTTCAGCGCGCCTGGGGACACGGTGGGCAGCTCCATTGTTTGCAACACGACCAACTTGATTGCGGGCGATACGAGCAAATACGCGTTTGCGGACTCGGTTCACCCCACCCCGTATGGCCATCAAGTGGCGGCTGATTTCACACTGGAACTGCTGCGCAAGGCGGGTTTGAGGCTGTAACCAAGTCAGTCGGCCAGGCTGCGAGTCAGCCTGTGAGCCTGCGCCAGCAACGGCGCAGGCTGTTTTTTTTCTGTCCTGCTGGAACTGCAAAGCGTCAATAAACCGGCTTATGGCGCGCAATTGTTCCCTTCACCTCGGCCGTCAGCGCAAACCCGTCGCCAAACTTGCCCGCCAACTCGTCCGCGCGCTTCACAAACGCGTCAATGCCCATGCCATAGATGAACTGCATCGCCCCACCCGTCCACGCCGGGAAGCCAATGCCAAAGATGCTGCCAATATTGGCGTCATGCACGGTGGTCAATACGTTTTCGCTCAAACAGCGGGCCGTCTCAACCGCTTGGCGATACAGCAAACGGTCTTTCAGGTCGGTGATGTTCCACGCAGCATCAGTTTTCTCAAACAGCGGTTGGAGCTGAGGCCACAGGGTTTTCCTGGCCCCTTTTTTTGCATCCTCTTTGCTCGGGTAGTCGTAAAAACCGCCGCCGCCAGCCCGGCCTGGGCGCTTGAGTTGTTTGACCATTTTTTCGATCAGCAACTGGCCAGCCGTGACCGTGTAAGCCTTGCCGTCGGCTTCAAAGTCTTTGCGGGCCTGATCCATTACATGCACGCTCAATGACAGCGAGGTCTCATCAATCACCGCCAAGGGCCCAACGGGCATGCCGCATTGAACGCCCGCGTTTTCAATGGCAGCAGCAGGAATGCCCTCGCTCAGCATCGCCGTGCCTTCCATCACAAACGTACCAAACACGCGGCTGGTGAAAAAGCCGCGCGAATCGTTCACCACAATTGGGATCTTGCCAATCGCCTGCACGTAGTCAAATGCGCGGGCCACGGTCTCGTCATCGGTCTGCTTGC
>JAYVNK010000493.1:0-3085 GCA_043758475.1 Comamonadaceae bacterium
GTTTGAAGTCGTCTGCGGCTACGATGTTTTTCCCCCTCAAGCCGTGGGCTGAACGCACGCAGACCGCCAAAGAACTGGTGGGCGAGACCTACATGAAAACCGGCGGCATCAAGGAAGGCCTGCCGCTGGCATTCGCACCCCCGGCCATCCAGGGCCTGGGCCAGACTGGCGGCTTTGAGTTCTATCTGCAAAACAAGGGCGATGGCGGCGTCCGGCGCCTGGCGCAGCTATTGCCCGCCCTGCTGGAAGAAGCCAACAAACAGCCCGAGCTGCAAGGCGTCAAGACTCTGTGGCAAGCCAACTCACCCCAGCTTTATGTGAATGTGGACACAGAGAAAGCGCGCTCCATGGGCATTGCCGTGGCCGACATCTACAACACCCTGGCCGCCACGCTGGGCAGCTATTACGTGAACGACTTCAACAAGAGCGGCCGCATCTACCAGGTGTTGATGCAGGCCGAAGGCCAGTACCGCGCCAAGCCGGACGACATTGGCGCGCTTTACGTGCGCTCCAAAGCCGGGCAGATGATCCAGATCAGATCGGTGGCAGAAGTGAAGTTTGTGGCCGGGCCAGACTCAGTGCAGCACTTCAATGCGCTGCCCAGCATCCAGATTCTGGGCGACCCCAAGCCGGGCTTCAGCTCGGGCCAGGCGATTGCCGCCATGGAGCGCGCCGCCAACAAGACCATGCCTGCGGATGTCGGCTTTGACTGGGGCGGCTCGGCATTCCAGCAAAAACGCAGCAGCGGCGCGGCTGGCCTGGCGCTCGGTGCGGGATTTGTGATGATCTTCCTGATTCTGGCGGCGCAGTACGAGAAGTGGTCGCTGCCGCTGTCGGTGCTGCTGGCCCTGCCGTTTGGCATTTTTGGCGCGTTGCTGGCGGTGTACTTGCGTCAGTTTGCCAATGACGTGTACTTCCAGATTGGTCTGGTCACGCTGCTGGGCCTGTCAGCCAAAAACGCAATTTTGATTGTGGAGTTTGCCACCGTCAAAGTGCATGAAGGCCTGACGCCGGTGGCTGCGGCGCTGGAGGCGGCGCGCCTGCGGTTTCGGCCCATCTTGATGACGTCGCTGGCGTTTATTCTGGGTGTGATGCCGCTGGCGTTTTCAACCGGGGCAGGCGCTGCAGCGCGTCAGTCCATTGGCACTGGGGTGCTGGGCGGCATGTTGGCGGCGACCTTTCTGGCCGTGTTTCTGGTGCCGCTTTTCTTCAAGCTGGTCAATGACTGGAATTTTCGCAGCACGGCTGACGACTTTAAAAATTTGAACAAACCCGTGCATCTGCCAGGAGCGCACCATGTCTAGCCGCATGCCAAAATTTCAATCATCTGCTATAAGTCTGGTAGCTTCTTGTGCACTACTGGCCTGCGGCAGCATACCGCCAGATAAAAAATATGAGCGACCCGCACTGGACGTTCCCGCGACCTTGGCGTCTGGCACTGCAGCCACTGGATCTGCTGTCAATGCCATCAGCACAGACTGGCTTGCCTGGTGGAAGGCATTCCAGGACCCTGTCCTGGATGCCCTGTTGGCAGAGGCCGCCAGCAACAGCCAGGACCTGGCCTTGGCCACCGCCCGCATTGCGGAAGCCCGTGCCACGCTGGACCAAAACCGGTCCAACTTCTACCCTTTGGTGGACCTCAATGCCAGTGTCAACCGGCGGCGCAGCAGCGAGAACTCAGGCACGTTCAATTCTGCTGCGGGTGCGTATTCTGGCGATGGCCAGTTTGGTTTGAGTGCCAGCTACGAGTTTGACTTCTGGGGCAAATACGCCCGTGCCGACGATGCCGGGCGCGCCCGCCTGCTAAGCCAGGCGGCCAGCCGTGGCACGGTGCTGACCACGCTGTACGCCAACGTGGCGCAAAGTTACTTTGCCCTGCGCGCGCTGGACGCCCAGCAGGTGCTGGCCGAGCAAACGCTGGCCACCCGGCAAGAAAACCTGCGCCTGCAAAAGCGCCGTCTCGAAGGCGGTGTGGTGGGCGAGCTGGATGTGCGCCAGGCCGAGTCCGAAGCCGCCAGTGTGCAGGCTACATTGCAGCTCACGCTGCAAAACCGCGCCAATGCAGAATCCGCTTTGGCCATGCTGCTGGGCCGCAAGCCGAGCGACATCTTCCGTCCCGTGCTGGCACGCGGCACTGCGGTAGGTGCTTTGGTGGCGACTGTCGCGATTCCGGCGGATTTGCCCTCCGACGTGCTGGCCCGCCGCCCCGACATCATCAGCGCCGAGCAAAATCTGATCGCCGCCAACGCCGACATCGGCCAGGCGCGCGCGGCGTTTTTCCCCAAACTGAGCCTTACGGCCGGGTTGGGCTTGCAGTCCAAAGACCTTTCAAACCTGTTTGACCCTGCATCGCTGTTCTGGAACCTGCTGGGCAACCTGACGCAGCCGGTTTTCCGGGCCGGGGCCATCGGTGCCGTGGTGGCTGCAGCCAATGCGCGCGAGCAGCAAGCCTTGGCCCAGTACACGCAGACCGTGCAGAACGCCTTTCGCGATGTGCATGACGCGCTCAACAATGTGGCGGTCGGCCGCGATGTCACGGCCACCACTGCGCGGCGCATCGACGCACTGCGCAGCACGCTGCGCCTGGCCGATTTGCGCTACAAAAATGGCTACTCCAGCTACTTGGAAGTGCTCAACGCCCAGCGCGATCTGGCGCAAGCTGAAGTAGGCCTGATCGATATCCAGCGCAGCCAGCTCAACGCCGTCGTCAGCCTGTACAAGGCCTTGGGCGGCGGGTGGGATGCATCGACTTTGGTGGGGCAGGTGGGCAAATAGCGGGCAAGGAATGCGACGAGTGGCTCGTTGAAATTCACAAGGTCGATGTGCAGAGCTAGTGCAGTGTTTCACGCTATCCGGCACTTAAAACCGCGTCTTTTCGGCCATGGCAGCGTTGCAAATCCTCTCGATACCTACTGGTATCGATGTGGTTTGCGCCTGGCCATTTCGTTATACACAAGTCCCAACAGGCAATGATGCAAGCTATGAAGTTCATAGCTAGGAAAATCAATGAGCTGGGCTGCCACGGAATTTGAGAGTATTGATCTGGGGGATCCCAGGCGCAATCGGCGCGCGATCCGGTTGATCG
>JAYVNK010000494.1:0-3079 GCA_043758475.1 Comamonadaceae bacterium
ATGGAACTCAACATCAACGGCAAGCCAGTGCAGCTGGACGCCGACCCCAACATGCCGCTGCTGTGGGCGCTGCGCGATGTGCTCAACATGACGGGCACCAAGTTTGGCTGCGGCGTGGCGGCTTGCGGGGCCTGCACGGTTCACGTTGACGGGGTGGCGACGCGCTCGTGCGTGATGCCGCTGGTGGCTGTGGCGGGCAAGCAGATTCGGACGATCGAGTGTTTGGGCACGGCCGACAAGCCGCATGCGGTGCAGGCGGCATGGGCAGCCGAGCAGGTGCCCCAATGCGGCTATTGCCAGAGTGGGATGCTGATGGCGGCGGCCGCGCTGTTGGAGAAAAAACCCAAGCCCACCGATGCCGACATTGACGAGGCCATGACGAACATCTGCCGTTGTGGCACCTACCAGCGCGTGCGCGTGGCGATTCACCGCGCCGCAGGAACAACATCAGGAACAACATCAGGAGCAACATCAGGAGCAACATCAGGAGCAACAGCATGAAGCGCCGCACCTGGTTGCTCAGTGCCCTGGGCACGGCGGGCGCGCTGGTGGTGGGCTGGGGCGTGATGCCTGCGCGCTCGCGTCTGGGCTCAGCCAAATTAATGCTGCCAACTCGGGGCGACCTGGCCCTGAACGGCTGGATCAAGATTGCGGCTGACGGCAGCATCATTCTGGCGATGCCGCGCAGTGAAATGGGCCAAGGCGTGTACACCTCGCTGGCCATGCTGGCGGCTGAAGAACTCGATGTACCGCTCGGCCGCGTGCGCCTGGAGCAGGCCGGGGCCGACACCATTTACGGCAACGTGACCGCGCTGGTGGCCAGCCTGAGGTTTCATCCACTCGATTCCGAAGGGGCCAACAAGCCCACCAAGGTCAAACTGGGCGAATGGATGGTGGGCAAAATTGGGCGGGAACTGGGCATCAACGTCACCGGCGGTTCCAGCAGTGTGGCCGATGCCTGGCAGCCCATACGCCTGGCCGCAGCCACGGCGCGTACCACGCTGATGGCCTCTGCGGCCGCGCGGTGGCAAGTGCCCGTGGTGGAACTGACGGTGCGGGACGGCATCGTCTCGCACGCCTCCGGCAAGTCGGCGCACTATGGTGAGCTGGCGAATGTTATGGCGGGTACCGCGGGCACGGTCGGTAAAACGCCCGGCGATGTGATGCTCAAAGACCGCAAAAACTGGACGCTGATCGGCAAGCCCGCGCCGCGCACCGACATTGCGGCCAAGATCAACGGCAGCGCGCAGTTTGGGCTGGACGTGCGTCTGCCCGGCATGCTGTATGCGCAGGTGCGGCTGTGCCCCATGCTGGGCGGTGCGCCAGGCGCTATCGATACCAAAGTGGCGCTAGCCTTGCCGGGCGTGGAGCGGCTGGTTCTGCTTGCGGGTTTTGCGGGTGGCACTGCGGGCTTTGCGGTCGTTGGCAAAACCACGTGGCATGCGCGCCAGGGTGCGCAGGCGGTAGAGGTGGCTTGGCAGCAACGCCTGCAAGGCGCGCTGGATTCCCAGCAGATTGAAAGCAAGCTGCTGGCTGCACTCAAGTCTGACGCGGGCAATGCGTTTTACGACAAAGGCGATGCCGACAAAGCCGAGGCCAGCGCGGCCCGCGTGATAGACGCCACCTACCGCGCGCCCTACCTGGCGCACGCCACCCTGGAGCCAATGAACTGCACTGCGCAGGTGAAAGACGGCAAGGTCGAGGTCTGGGCACCCACCCAAGTGCCGCAGATGGCGCGCGCCCTGGCCGCCAAGGTGGCCGGCGTGGACATCGACAAGGTGACGCTGCACGTCACGCTGATCGGTGGCGGGTTTGGCCGTCGCCTGGACATTGATTTTGTAGGCCAGGCCGTGCGCGTGGCGATGGACTGCAGCGGCCGGCCCGTGCAATTGGCGTGGTCGCGTGAGGAAGACATGGCACATGATTTTTACCGCCCGATGCACGTGGCCAGCCTGCGCGCGGCGGTGAACGCGCAGGGCGCTATCAGCAGCCTGCGCATCAAGTCTGCGGGCGATGCCATCACGCCGCGCTCGCTGGCGCGCACCATGCCGTTTTTGAGCGGCCCGTTTGACTTGCCCGACAAAACCACAGCCGAGGGCCTGTTTGATTTGCCCTATGGCTTTGCCAGCCAGCACATGTCGCACGTGGCCACGCGCATGGACGTGCCGGTGGGCTTCTGGCGCTCAGTCGGCCATTCGCACAACGCGTTTTTCTCGGAAGGCTTCATGGACGAACTGGCGTTTGAGACCCAGCAGGACCCGCTGGCGTTTCGCCGTGCCTTGCTGAAAGACGCGCCACGTTACCTGGCAGTGCTAAACCTGGCCGCAGAAAAAGCGCAATGGGGCAAGCCACTGCCCGCCGGGCGTGCGCGCGGCATGGCGCTGCATGAGAGCTTTGGCTCCATCGTGGTGCAGGTGGCCGAGGTGTCACTGCAAAATTACAAACTGCGCGTTCACCGCGTGTTTTGCGCCATTGACTGCGGCACCGTGGTCAACCCCAACATCGTGGCACAGCAGATGGAAGGCGGCATCATTTTTGGGCTGACGGCGGCGCTGTACGGCAAGATCGACATCAAGGACGGCGTGGTGGCGCAAAGCAACTTCCCCAGCTACCCGATGGTGATGCTGAATGAGGCCCCGGTAGTCGAGACTTTTATCATGCCCAGCACGCGCGCCCCCGGCGGCGTGGGCGAGCCGGGCGTGCCGCCGATTGCACCGGCGGTGGCCAACGCGCTATTTGCGTTGACGGGCAAGCGGAAGCGCGCGCTGCCGTTGGTGGTGTGAAGAAACTTATGGCCTCGCGTGCCCAGCCGCCATACGCCACATTGCCCCCTGCGAAACCTGCCAAGCCTGCAAGAGCTTCCAGTGCTGCCTGGCCTGCCAAACCCGCCATCAGCCGTCAGCGCGCCCGCACCGCGCGGGACAAGGACCTGCGGCGCAATCATCTGATACAAGCCGCAACGCGCCTGTTTGCAGAAGCCAATTTTGAAGCGGTCACCATCGCGCGGGTGGCTGAGTTGGCCGGTGTAGCCAAGGGCACGGCCTACCTCTACTTCGCGACCAAAGAGGCGCTATTTCTG
>JAYVNK010000495.1:0-9561 GCA_043758475.1 Comamonadaceae bacterium
TGACCGCATCAAACTGGCATGCAGCAGCCCAAGCTTGGGCTTCTGTCCAAATGGGGCAGTTGGCGGCACCATGAACCACTCGCTGCTGTAGTCCAGATCCACCACCGTGCCCAAATTGAATTTGGTGTCAAAGCTGAGGCCAGACAACAGGTACGGGTCACCCAGGCGGCTTGCTATCAAGAACTCGCCCCGGCGCAAAGACCGCGTTTTCTGGCTGGTACCGTAGGCGACAAGAACGCGGAAATGCGGCTGATCATCTTCAAACACGCGCACCACAAGGGCTGGACGCGGCTTGGGGGCGGGCAGCAACGATGGCAGCTCCGGAAAATGGCACCAGGCAATCTCTCCCGCTTGCGGTTTGGGCCACCACAGCTTTGGCTGCATCGGCTAAAACAGGCTGGAAGCCACTTTTTTCCCGCGCGCAGGCCCCGCCGCTTTGCGGATGGCCGCCATCTGTTTTGCGTTAAGCGGGCCGTCATCGGGCTCGTATTTGGGCAGCACTTCGTCAGCCAGCCTGCGCACTGCGTAATGCAGCACTTCGGATTCACGCGCATAACCCAACTGCTTGGCCAGGCGCGAAAGCGTGGCACGTGACACCTTGGACGCAGTGTCATTGGGCTGAAAGCGCATGAGCAGCGCGTCGGGGGCTTTAGCGATGGACATTTGCAATCTCCTGGATATCAAGATGATATCAAATGAACCCGATTTCAGTCGTCTTCCGACGCATCGAGCCCCGGAAAGAGCACCTCCGTAAAACCGAACTTGGTGAAGTCGCGCACCCGCATCGGGTACAGCTTGCCGATCAGGTGGTCGCATTCGTGCTGCACCACGCGTGCGTGAAACCCCTCAACCGTGCGGTCAATCGGGTCGCCATACTGGTCAAACCCGGTGTAACGGATGCGGTGCCAGCGCGGCACCACGGCGCGCAGGCCGGGGACGGACAGGCAGCCTTCCCAGTCTTCTTCTTCCACCGGTCTGATGCTGCCCTCCGTGGCAATATTGCCTGTTTCGTCACCTCCGTGCGAGGCCAGCGGCGGCAAGGGCATGATGACCGGATTGATCAGCACCGTGCGCGGCACGACGGGCGCATTAGGGTAACGCGGGTTAATTGCATCGGTTCCGAAGATCACCAGTTGCAAATCCACCCCAATCTGCGGCGCCGCCAAGCCCGCTCCGTTGGCCGCGCGCATGGTGTCCAGCATGTCGGTGATCAGCAGATGCAGCTCGTCAGTGTCGAACTGAGTCACCGGCGGCGCGATGCGCAGCAGGCGCGGGTCGCCCATTTTGAGGATGTCACGGATGGTCATTGAGATTTAACGCGATCTCGCCAGCAATCCGGGCGGCGATGGGTGTTGGCGAAGGCGATGATGATGATTTCGTCGTCGCGATACCTGTAAATGACTACAAAAGGAAATTTCTTGAGGCCAGAACGCCGAACACCTGCCCCGATTTCTTTCCATCCTTCGGGAAAATGAACAATCCTCTGAATGGCGTCCTCGAACTCCTGCACCAACCGCGCGCCCAATTGAAAGTCCATCGCCCGGTAGTAATCAACCGCTTCTATGACCTCTTGGTCAACGGCGGGGAGCCGACGAACTGCGGTCACAGCTTGCGGAGTTTCTGGAACAGCTCTTCAATCGGTGCCGCTTCAAGCTCACCTCGGTCGTACGCCGCCAACCGATCCTGCGCCTCAGCGGCCCAAGCCGCTTCAATGACAGGATCAGGCTCGTCCAGCGAGTCCATCAAGGCATCGATTAGCTGAAGCCGCTCCACGGGGCGGAGTTTGCGGGCAGATTCAAGTATTTCGGCGGTAGACATGGGCTAATTGTGATTGAGAAAATTTACGGAACCAAATCTCAGAGTTCCCGCAATGTTAGTGGGCGTCAAGTATCAAAAAAATTTAGCCTTGTGGAGCTGGACAGACGTTCTGGCTTTCTTTAACCAACCCGCACTAAACCCAGCTTGACATTAATGCGCTTTGTCCCAATTCGGCCCCACACCCACCTCCGCCAGCAGCGGCACCTTCAAATCAGCCACTCCTGCCATCAGGCGCGGTATCGCCGCCTTCACCCAGTCCACTTCTGACTCCGGCACTTCAAACACCAGCTCGTCATGCACCTGCATGATCATTTTCGTGGCGCATTTTTCATTGTCCAGCACCTGCTGCACCTTCACCATGCTGAGCTTGATGAGGTCCGCCGCCGTGCCTTGCATGGGTGCGTTGATGGCGGCGCGCTCGGCACCGCTGCGGCGCGGGCCGTTGGGGGAATTGATCTCGGGCAGGTACAGGCGCCTGCCCATCACGGTTTCAACGTAACCCTTGCTTTTGGCAGACAGGCGGGTCTCGTCCATGTACTGCTTCACGCCGGGATAGCGCTGGAAGTAGCGTTCGATGTAATTTTTGGCGGCCGTGTTGTCGATGGTGAGGGCACGCGCCAGTCCATAGGCGCTCATGCCGTAGATCAAGCCGAAGTTGATGGTTTTGGCATAGCGGCGCTGCTCGCTGCTGACCTGGTCCAGCGCGACGCTGAACACCTCTGCGGCCGTGGCGCGGTGCACGTCCAGTCCCGAAGTGAACGCGCGCAGCAGGGATTCATCGCCGCTGATGTGCGCCATGATGCGCAGCTCAATCTGGCTGTAGTCGGCGCTGGCAATCACACAGCCGGGGGCGGCGACAAAGGCCTCGCGCACACGGCGGCCCTCGGCGGTGCGGATGGGGATGTTTTGCAGGTTCGGGTCGTTGCTGCTCAGGCGCCCCGTCACGGCTACCGCCTGCGCGTAATGCGTGTGCACGCGCCCGGTGCGCGGCAGTGCGAGTTGCGCCAGCTTGTCGGTGTAAGTGCCCTTGAGCTTGGCCAGGCCGCGGTGCTCCAGAATTTTTGCCGGGAGGGGGAAGTCTTCGGCCAGTTTTTCCAGCACTTCTTCATCCGTGCTGGGCGCGCCCGTTGCGGTTTTCTTGACGACAGGCAGGCCAAGTTTGGTGAAGAAAATCTCGCCGATCTGTTTGGGTGAACTCAGGTTGAACGGCTGCCCGGCCAGCGCATGGGCCTGAACCTCCAGTTGAATCATGCGCTGACCCAGCTCGTGGCTCTGGGTCGCCAGCATCGGGGCATCAATCAGCACGCCATTGCGCTCAATGCGGTACAGCGCTTCGCTGCTCGCCATCTCAAGCGCATACACAGCACGCAGCTTGTCATTGGCCTGCAATTGCGGCCACAGCGCCAAGTGCACGTCCAGCGTCTGGTCGGAATCTTCGCACGAGTAGTCGGCCGCTTTGGCAATATCGACCTGGTTGAACTTGATCTGGTGCACGCCCTTGCCGCACAGGTCTTCATAGCTGATGCCATTTCGACCCAGATGACGCAGCGCCAGGCTGGCCAGGCCATGCGGCTTGTGCACTTCCAGCACATAGCTTTGCAGCATGGTGTCGTGCGCGTAGCCTTGCACCTCGATGCCGTGGTTGGCAAACACGTGGCGGTCGTACTTGACGTGCTGGCCCAGCTTCAACCTGGTGCCGTCCTCCAGCCAGGGTTTGAGTTTGGCCAGCACCGCGTCGCGCGGCAACTGGGCGGGCGCGTCGGGGTAATCGTGGGTCAGCGGAATGTAGGCGGCTTCGCCCGGCGTGACGCTGAAGCTGATGCCGACAATTTCAGCACGCATCTCGTCCAGCGAGGTGGTCTCGGTGTCCAGCGCCACCAAGTCCGCAGTGCTGACCTTGGCGAGCCAGGCGTGGAAGGCATCCCATGTCAATACGGTGTCGTAGGCCAATGCCGTGGCGCGGGAGGTGGCGGGCGCGGTGGACTCTTCGGGCGCGTCGAACAGGCCTGGCTCGGCGCTGCCCTGGTCCTGCTTCGTTGCGCCCGGCTTGCTCCCAGCCGCCAGCGCCGCATCTGATCCGGCAACCGCGTCACTCCCAATCGCCCTGGCCAGCCCCTTGAACCCATATTTCTCGTAAAAACCCTTCAAAGCCCCCGTGTCATTTGCACCGATAGCTATTGAATTCATATTGGGAAGGCCTTCAACGTAGCCCGCCAGATCGCAGTCCGTCTTGATGGTAAGCAGTTGCCGCCCGGTCGGCAGCCAATCCAGCGCTTTTCGCAGGTTCTCGCCCACCGCGCCTTTGATGTTCCCCGCATTGGCCACCACTGCGTCCAGCGAGCCGTATTCCTGCAGCCATTTGGCAGCGGTCTTTGGGCCAACCTTGTCAACGCCCGGCACGTTGTCCACCGTGTCGCCCACCAGAATCTGATAGTCCACCATCAGGCGCGCTGGCACGCCAAATTCCGCCTGCACACCGGCCAGGTCGCGGCGCTTGCCGTTCATGGTGTCGATGATGGTGATGTGCTCGTTGACCAGTTGCGCCAGATCTTTGTCGCCGCTGGAGACGATGACTTCAATGCCCTGACCTGCTGCGATGACGGCCAGAGTGCCAATCACGTCGTCGGCCTCCACGCCGGGCACATCCAGCACTGTCCATCCCAGCAGGCGCACCACCTCGTGAATTGGCGCAATCTGGCTTCGCAGGTCGTCCGGCATGGGCGAGCGCTGCGCCTTGTACTGCGGGTAAATCGCATCGCGAAACGTCGGGCCTTTGGCGTCGAACACGCAGGCGGCATAGTCGCAGCGCACCTCCTTTCGCAGGCTCTGCATCATGTTGACCATGCCGCGTATCGCGCCGGTGGCCGCGCTGGCGGGGTCCCCCGGCACGGCGCGCAGGTCGGGCATGGCATGGAACGCACGGTACAGGTAGCTGGAACCATCGACCAGCAGCAGGGTTTTCTTGTCGCTCATGCCCGCATTTTGCCCTTGATGACGACCCGGTTTGCCGCCTTACAATGTTGCAATGCGCAACGCACCATTCTGCCGACCCACCAGAGGTCCCACCAGCGGCTCTTTCATAAGCGCTTCCAGTCGCCTGTTTTTTGTCGCCCTTTTGGCGTGCTCCAGCGTCGGCTGGGCCCAGACCAGCACACCGCTGTCCAAGCCTGCGGTTCCCACAGTGGCTGCCCAGCCAGCAGTTCCACAACCCACGGCCAGCGCCAACCAGCTGATAGAGCGCATCCACGTGGAAGGCGGTGCCGCCCAGATAGACGAGGTGCGGGTAGGCGGCGAGACCCGCAGCATCACGGTGCAACCCAAAGGCGGCTTCCCCGCTTACGACGTGCAACCCGCCACTGGTACGCGTGCCTGGAAAGTGCTGGGTTTCTGATTTTGGCGGTTTGAAACATGGCGGTTTACACCGAGGTCTCATTCGATGAGGCCAAGCAACTCTTGACGCGCCTGAACCTGGGCCAGCTCCAATCCATGGAAGGCTGCGCCGGTGGCATCGAGAACACCAACTACTTTGCCACCACCGATCAGGGCCACTATGTGCTGACCCTGTTTGAGCGCCTGACAGCTGCGCAATTGCCGTTTTACCTGGGCCTGATGAAACACCTGGCGCAGCATGGCGTGCTGGTGCCCGAGCCCGTAGCGGATCCTGCCGCAGACCCTGCCGCTGACCCTTCCTCGGGTCATGAAGGCTGCCTGCTCTACACCGTCAACGGCAAACCCGCCACCGTGGTTAACCGGCTCAAAGGCAAAAGCCAACTGGCCCCAAACCTCGCGCATTGCGCCGCCGTGGGCGCCATGCTGGCCAAAATGCACCTGGCCGCGCGCGATTTCCCGATGGCGCAGCCCAATCTGCGGGCCTTGCCCTGGTGGAACGACACCGTGCCCGTGGTCCTGCCTTACCTCACTTCGCCCCAGGCCGCGTTGCTGCAAAGCGAGCTGGCCTACCAGAACCATGTGGCGGCATCATCAACTTACGCCGCACTGCCGCGCGGGCCAATCCATGCAGACCTGTTTCGTGACAACGTGATGTTTGAGGTTGACATCATCGGGCCAGACGACGCGCCCATCCTCACCGGCTTTTTCGATTTCTACTTTGCCGGCGTGGATACCTGGGTGTTCGATCTTGCCGTCAGCTTGAACGACTGGTGCATCGATTTGGCTACCGGTGCCCGATGCGAGCCGCGCACTGCCAGCCTGTTGCAGGCCTACAACGCGGTGCGCCCTTTGAGTTTTGCCGAGCGTCAAATGCTGCCCGCCATGCTGCGCGCGGGCGCCCTGCGCTTCTGGATATCGCGGCTGTGGGACTTGCACCTGCCGCGCGACGCCGCCATGCTGCAAGCCCATGATCCAGCACATTTTGAGCGGGTGCTGCGCCAGCGAACAACAAGCCCGGCCCCTTTCAACATTGCCGTGTGACCCCTATGAAACTCATCATCGTTCCCGCACGCACCGGTATTCAATGGGTCAAGCTGGGCATCAAGACATTTTTCAAGCAGCCGCTGGCGCTGGCCGGTCTGTTTTTCATGTTCATGGCCGCGATGTCGGTGCTGAGCATGGTGCCGCTCGTCGGCAACGCACTGGCGCTGGGGCTGCTGCCGGCCGCCACTTTGGGGCTGATGGCAGCCACGCAAGAGGCCGCCAAAGGCAAGTTTCCCATGCCGTCAATCCTGATCAGCTCGTTTCGCGCCGGGCGCACGCAGATGCGTGCCATGTTGCTGCTGGGTGCCCTGTATGCGCTGGGCTTTTTGCTGGTCATGGGCGTCTCTGCCTTGATTGACGGGGGCAGCTTTGCACGCCTTTACCTGGTGGGCGGAACGCTGTCTCGCGAGGCGGTCATGGCACCCGAATTTCAAACCGCCATGTGGGTCAGCATGGCGCTGTACCTGCCCTTGTCGCTGATGTTCTGGCACGCACCCGCGCTGGTGCACTGGCATGGCGTGCCGCCGGTCAAAAGCCTGTTCTTCAGCCTGGTGGCCTGCCTGCGGAATTTTGGCGCGTTCGCTGTATTCGGGCTCGCGTGGTCGGCCGTGTTTGTAGTGGTCGGCATGGGTGTTACCCTGATTGCCACGGGCGTGGGCGGGCCGACGGCAGCGGGTGCGGCAATGTTTCCGGCGGCCATGCTGCTGGCTGCCATGTTTTTCACATCCATCTATTTCACTTACCAGGCCAGTTTTGAAACCTTACAGGGAGACACCCCATGACACAGCACATTCTGCAGGGCCGCACGGACGCCGAGGTGCTGTGGCACCAACGGCGCAGTTTTCTGCGCAATGCCGCTGCCTGGGCCGCCATGGGCGGTTTTGCAGGTGCACAGGCGCAATCGCGCAGCAACATTGTGGAACTGGTGGGCGATGCGCAGGTCAACGGCGCACGCCTGTTGCCCCAGCAAACCATCCAGACCGGTGACCGGCTTGAGACCGGCCCGGCATCGAACCTGACCTTTGTGCTGGGCAACGCATCCTTTCAGGTGCGCCAGAACTCCCGGCTCACGGTGGAGCGCGGCAACACGCTGACCGCCGTGAGCGTGCTGCGACTGCTCAGCGGGGCTGTTGCCAGCGTTTGGGGCCGGGGTGGCAACCGCCAGATCATCACGCCCACCATCACGGCCGGCATTCGCGGCACCGGCGTTTACACCGAAGTTTTGCCCAGCCAGAATTACCGGAGCTATTTTTGCAACTGCTATGGCACGGTGGACGTGAGTGCTGGTGCCGACAAACTGGTCAGCCAGGCCAGCTACCACCAGTCTTTTTGGGGGGAGGCAGAGCCCACAGCAGGCCGCTATCTGACCCCCGCCGCAGCGATCAACCACACCGACGAAGAGGTTGAGTATCTGGCCCGGCTTATAGGGCAGCGCACGGCCTGGCAAATCGCAGGGGTCAGGGGATCCCGGGACGGCACGGGCTACATGACGGGTGTCCCGAGTCAGCCTCATCCGGCGCGGATGCTGGGGAAGTAGGCGGCCTGACCGGCCACAAATCACACTCAAATCGGCGTCAGCTTGGCCACGCTCAAAGCCAGCCATTTTGTGCCGTGGCGCGGAAAGCTCACTTGGGCGCGCGCATCGTCGCCCACGCCTTCCAGCGTCAATACTGTGCCTTCGCCAAACTTGTTGTGGAACACTTTCATGTTGGCGCGCAGGCCGAGGTTGCCGGATTGCTTCTGCTGGAGCACGCTGGAGCCTGGATTTGCGGCATTTTGACTGTCAAATTGGCCTCCAGCCCTCGTGGGGTATGCATAAGTAGCTCCTGATATCGTAGCTATCCCCAAACCTGATCCGTAGCCGGCACCATACGCCGGCTGCTTGGGTGTGATCCATTTCAGCGCGTCCTCGGGCAGCTCGTCAAAGAAGCGGCTCTTGATGTTGTAGCGCGTCTGTCCGTGCAGCATGCGGGTCTGCGAATGGCTCAGGTACAGGCGTTTGCGCGCACGGGTGATGGCCACGTACATCAGGCGGCGCTCCTCCTCCAGGCCATCGCGGTCGCTCATCGAATTTTCGTGCGGGAACAGGCCCTCTTCCAGCCCGCCGATGAACACGCAGTCAAACTCCAGTCCCTTGCTGGAATGCACGGTCATGAGCTGGATCGCGTCTTGCCCGGTCTTGGCCTGGTTGTCGCCGGACTCCAAAGCAGCGTGGGTCAGGAAGGCGACCAGCGGAGACAGCGTTTCGCCGGTCTCCGCGTCAGGCGCGGGCTCTGGAGCGGAGTCAACGGCAGGGGGCAAATTCGGGTCCAGCCCCTGGCTTGCGGGCGACTGGGTCAGCATGTTTTGAGGCCTGTCCCCAAGCACCTCTCCCAACTCATCCACCGGCAGCGCGACAGCATCGCGCCCAAAGCCTTCCTGCGTCACAAAGCTCTCGGCGGCGTTAACCAGCTCTTCCAGATTCTCAATGCGGTCTGCGCCTTCACGGTCGGCCTTATAGTGCTCAATCAGGCCACTGTGGTCCAGCACGAGCTCGATGATTTCGCGCAGCGTCATCTTCTGAGTCTGCTCGCGCAGCACGTCGATCTTGGCGACGAACGCACCAATGTTGGCGCCCGCTTTGCCACTCAAAGCGCTCACGCCGTCGTGCAATGAGCAGCCCGCTGCCCGCGCCACGTCCTGCAGTTGCTCCAGACTGCGCGCGCCAATGCCGCGCGGCGGAAAGTTGACGATGCGCACGAAGCTGGTGTCGTCGTTGGGGTTCTCAAGGATGCGCAGGTACGCCAGCGCGTGCTTGATCTCGGCCCGCTCAAAAAAACGCAGGCCTCCGTAGACTTTGTATGGCATGGCGGCGTTGAACAGCGCGGTTTCTATGACGCGGCTTTGCGCATTTGACCGGTACAGAACCGCAATCTCTTTGCGCTGGAATGGTGCCCCCACGCCCGCCACTTCGTGTGCTGCGCTGCCCCCCAAGGGGGTGAATTTTGGCTCCGCCGCTCTTCGAGAACCTGGGGGCGGCCGGTCGGAAAATTGTCCTCCACGCACCAACTCCTTCATCTCATCCACCATCCACTGCGCCTCGGCAAAGTCGCTGGTAGATTCAATCACGCGCACCGGCTCGCCCGGGCCCTGGTCGGTGCGCAAATTCTTGCCCAAGCGCTTGCTGTTGTGGCTGATGAGTCCGTTGGCCGAATCAAGGATGTTGCTGCCGCTGCGGTAGTTCTGCTCCAGCTTGATCTGGTGCTGCACCTTGAACTCGTGCACAAAGTCGGCCATATTGCCCACACGCGCACCGCGAAAGGCATAAAT
>JAYVNK010000496.1:0-9555 GCA_043758475.1 Comamonadaceae bacterium
ACTGCCCAGCATCTCGGGCACGGCCTGCACCGCCGGTGCCTGGATCACCTCGCAGCGCAAGGCCTTGTGGCCCGTCAGCACGGAAACGCCATCGGCCTGCAACGAGGCGCGCGCCAGCCCTGAGACCTCTTTGTCTTCGCGGATCATGATGCGGTCGGCCATCTCGACCTGCGTCACCTGCGCACCCAGCCGCGCAAAGCTTTGCGCCAGTTCGCAGCCAATCGGTCCACCGCCCAGCACCACCATGCGTTTGGGGATTTCGCGCAGTTTTGAGAACTCGTCCCACAGCGTGTCGCTGGTCACATACCCCGAATCGTTGATGCCCGGCAGCGGCGGCACGAAGGGGCGCGCGCCCGTTGCAATGACAATGGAGCGGGTGGTCAGCGTCTGCTTGCTGCCGTCAGCCAGCGTGATCTCCACCGCCCACGGCGTGGTGATTCTGGCGTGCCCCTGCAGCACCTCCACGCCCAGGCTGGTGTAGCGCTCCACACTGTCATGCGGCTCAATGGCGGAGACGATGTCGCGCACGCGTTTCATCACCGCGCGAAAGCTGAACGAGGGCACGGCGTTGTTCAGCCCGTAGGCGGCACCGTGCTGGATCTGGTGCGCAATGCGGGCGGACTTGATCAGCGCCTTACTGGGCACACAGCCGTAATTGAGGCAATCGCCGCCCATTTTGTGGGCCTCCACCAGCGTGACTTTGGCCTTGACCACGGCAGCAATGTAGCTTGACACCAGGCCACCGGCACCTGCGCCAATGACGATCAGGTTGCGGTCGAATTTTTTGGGTTTGAGGTGCGCCCAGCGCGCGTAGACCTTGCGGCCCTTGAAAATCTCGACCATCTTGCGCGCCAGCAGCGGGAAAATGCCCAACAGCACCAGCGAGCCCAGCAGCGCCGGGCTCAGGATGCCCTTGAGCGAGTCCAGCCTGGCCAGCTGCGTGCCGGCGTTCACGTACACGGCCGTGCCGGCCAGCATGCCCAGCTGGCTGACCCAGTAAAACGTGCGCGTGGGCAGCTTGGTCAGCCCCATCACCAGGTTGATCACGAAGAACGGCACCAAGGGCACCAGGCGCAGCGTGAACAGGTAAAACGCGCCATCCTTGGCGATGCCGCTGTTGATCTCGGCCAGCCGCTTGCCAAAGCGCGCCTCGATGCTGTCGCGCAGCACAAAACGCGCCGCCAGAAACGCCAGCGTGGCCCCAATGCTGGACGCAAACGACACAATCAGCGTGCCCCAGCCCAACCCGAAGATGGCGCCGCCCGCCAGCGTGAGGATGGTGCCCGCGCCGGGCAGCGACAAACCCGTCGCGGCGATATAGACCGCCAGGAAAACACCGACCACCTGCCAGGGATTTTTTGCATACAGGTCGGCAAATGCAGACTGGCTTTCCTTCAGGTAGCCCAGGCTCAAAAATCGGCCCAGATCGAGCACAAAGAACGCGACGATGGCCGCGATGACCAGTGCCAGTACGGCGATTTTTTTTGAGTTCATTGGGGTGCGTCCTGAAAAGCGTGCCAGCCCCACCAGATGCGGGTGACGATGGTGATGAGGCACAAGGCCGAAAAGGCATAGGCAAGTTCCGGAAACAGACCCGGCCACCAGCACATGGCGGCAAAGAAGGCCAGTGTCTCCGTGGCTTCGGTCAGGCCGCCCAGAAAGTAGAACGACTTGTTGGGGTAGTCCACGTTGGACATGCCGCGCTTGGTGGCAATCACGGCGCAGGCCAGAAAGCTCGAACCGGTGCCCACAAAGGCTGCCAGCAGCACGGCGGCGGGCAGGGCGTTTTGGAGCGGCTGGCTGATGGCAAAGGCCAGCGGGATGCTGGCGTAAAACAGAAAGTCAAACGCAATGTCCAGAAAGCCGCCGCTGTCGGTGGGCTGCGTCAGGCGCGCCACAGCGCCGTCAAGCGCATCGCAGGTTCTGGAGATAAAAATGGCTATAGCCCCCGTTACATATGCACTATTAGCTATTAAAAATGCAGCAAACAGGCCAATTGCCAACCCGGCGGCAGTAATCTGGCTGGCCCCCATGCCGCCACGTACCATGCGCCGCGCCATGGCATCGACTACGGGTTGGATCAGTGCGGTGGCGCGTCGGTCTAGCATGCAGGTCTGTGGACAGGTGGAATCAAGTTTACCCCTTGCTGTGGTCGTCCTGCAGAGGTGTTTCTTTCACAGGCCACGGGCGATAATGGTGGTTTTCACGGGGCTGGGCAGGGCCGCATCGCTGCCGCTGCCGCCTTGATTTGCATTTACGGAAGGATCCCATGTTCAACAATCCAGTTTTCAAAATCACCGCCAAACTCTTTGGCACCACGATCTCTGCGGTGTCGATTGCCCCGTCACTGGCGCTCTGCCTGATGGCAGGCAATGCGGCGGCGCAATTGACGCCGCCAACAGCAACGCCAACAGCAACGCCCTCAACAACGCCATCGACGCCAGCCAAAAAAGAGCTGGTGGCCAAAATTTTGCTGCTGCAGCAGCCATCCATTGAAGGCATCGCCACCCTGCTGGCGCAGCAGCCGGCGGCGCAGATGATGCAGGCGGCCAACGCGGCCTTGCAGTCGCGCATCGCGCCTGACAAGCGCGAGGCCGTGGCCAGGGAAATTCAGGCCGATGTGAAGAAATATATGGACGAGGCTGTGCCACTGCTGCGCGAACGCGCGGTCAAGCTGGCCCCGTCAGCGCTCGGCCCGCTGCTGGAAGAAAAGTTTTCCGAGGACGAGTTGAAACAGCTCATCGCCATCATGGAGTCGCCCGTCAACCGCAAGTATGGGCAGATGAACGGCGAGCTGCAAAAGGCGCTGGGCGACAAGCTGGTTATGGAGACCCGCAGCCTGATTGAGCCCAAGGTCAAGGAGCTTGACGCGTCGATTGGCAAGCGGCTGGGCCTTGCGCCTGCACCGGGCGGCGGGGCTGCGTCTTCGCCTGCGGCACCTGGGTCGGCCAAGCCGCCGGCCAAAGCGGCCAGCAAGTAGGCGCTGGCCTGCCCGGGCGGCGTCAAACTGGAGCGGGTCAGGCGCTGGCCTGCTCCAGCAGCGCGGTGTCTGCCGCTGTCAGTTCAAGCCCGGCAGCCGCCACCAGCTCGGCCAGTTGCGCCAGCGACGTGGCGCTGGCAATCGGCGCGGTGATGCCGGGCCGCGCGATTTGCCACGCAAGGGCCACCTGCGACGGGCTGGCGTGGCAGCGCTGTGCCACGTCGTCCAGTGCCGCCAAAATTTGCAGGCCACGCGGGTTCAGGTATTTGGCCACCGTGTTCTTGCCACGCTGGCTTTTGCTGGCATCGGCGGCAGTGCGGTACTTGCCGGTTAAAAACCCGGCTGCCAGCGCGTAGAAATTGATCACGCCCACGCCTTCCTTGATGCACAAGGGTGCCAGCTCGTCTTCGAACACCGCGCGGTCATACAGGTTGTACAGCGGCTGCAAACTTTCATAGCGCGGCAGGCCATGCTTCGCGCTCGTCTCCAATGCCAACGCCAGGCGCGGTGCGGTGAAGTTGGATGCGCCAATCGCCCGCACCTTGCCGGCCTTGATCAAATCGCCATAGGCGCCCAGCGTGTCTTCCATCGGCGTGCTGGCATCGTCGTCATGCGACTGGTAAAGATCGATGCAGTCGGTCTGCAACCGGCGCAGCGAATCTTCCACCGCCTGGCGGATGTAGGCTGGTGCCAAGCCGCTGCGCTCTGGCCCCATCGGCTTGCCGACCTTGGTGGCCAGCACGATCTGGCTGCGCTTGCCGCTCTTCTTCAGCCACTTGCCGATGATGGTCTCGGACTCGCCACCCGCGTGGCCCGGAGCCCAGATGGAATAGACGTCGGCCGTGTCGATGAAATTGAAGCCCGCGTCCACCCACGCGTCAAGCAACGAGAACGAAGTGGCCTCGTCCACCGTCCAGCCAAACACGTTGCCCCCAAAGGCCAGCGCAGAGACTTGCAGGCCTGATCTACCGAGTTGGCGTTGGTTCATGGAGTCCTCGTTTCTTTAGAAAATGAAAGTTTCACGGTGCGGTCGCCAGACTGGCAATCGCCTGCTGCACGCCGCCTGGCGCATACGGCACACCTTGCACCGTCATGGCGGCTTCAATGCCGGCCAGGCAACCCAGAATCATGGCCGCGTTCATGTCGCCCAAATGTCCGATACGAAACACGCGCCCGGCCAGTGGCCCCAGCCCGCCCGCAAAGGCCACCTGAAAGCGCTCCCGCGCCACAGTGCGCAGCGCTTCTACATCAATGCCCGGCGCGACAGAGACAGCCGTGATGGAGACGGACGCGGCCTGCGGCACTTTGCTGAAAAGCTGCAACGCACCGGCCTCGCTCCAGCGCTCCACAGCGGCCTGCGTGGCCCGCGCAATGGCGCTGTGCCGGGCAAACACCCGCGCCTGGCCTTCCAGTGCAATCAGGTCCAGCGCGGCCTGCAAACCCATCAGCAGATTTTGCGGCGCCGTGCCACAAAACTTGCGGTAACCCAGGTCGCTCTTGCGGCGCGCCCAGTCCCAGTAAAAACGCGGGTTAGGGTTGCGGCTGGCGATCGCCATGGCCGCGCTGTCAACCGCGCAAAAGCCCAGCCCTGGCGGGCACATCAGGCCTTTTTGGGACGCGCCCACCACCACGTTGGCGCGCAGCGTGTCCATGTCAAACGGTGCCGCACCCAAAGACGCCACCACGTCCACCACAAACAGGGCCGGGTGGCCGGTGGCGTCAATTGCCGCGCGCACGGCTTGCAGGTCGCTGGTTATGCCGCTGGCGGTGTCGGTGTGCACGGTGAACACGGCCACAATCTCGCGCTTTGTATCCGCGCGCAAGGCCGCCTCGACTGCGCTGGCGTCAATCGGGTAGCCCTCCACCCACGGCGTGCGGATGACGCGTACCCCGAGTGCCTCGGTCTGCACGGCCCATGATTCAGAGAAATGGCCAGTGCCTGCCACCAGCGCCGTCTGCCCCGGTGCCAGCAGGTTGACGATGGCCCCTTCCCACGCGCCGTGCCCGTTGGCTGCGTACATGAACACGTCGGCATCGCGCGTGTGCAGCAACGCCTTGAGCCCGCGCTCACACGCGGCAATCACCGCGTCCACCCGCAGGTCGCCCAGGTCCATAGGCTGGCGGCTCATGGCCTCCATCACCTCGCCCGGCACGCGCGTGGGGCCAGGCGCGTGCAGGAAGCGGTGGCCGGGGATGCGGTTTAAAATGGTCATGTCGAATTGCTCATGCTTTTTGCCCCCAGTCATCGCGCAGGACATGGCGCAGCGCCTTGCCCTTTGAGTCGCGGTACACGTCAAAGTCCGAATCAACCGTGAGCAGGTGGCGCAACCCCAAGCGCTCGGCTGCCTTGGCTACTGACGCAACTGCCAGACCGAGCGTCAAATCCTGAAAACGCACGCTGATCAGAAGGACGTTGGCCAGGGCTTCTGGCAAGGCATCAACCGCCGGTACATCCAGCGTGAAACCGCCGCGTTGGCCCCAGCGCAAAAAATCCAGTGCCACTGCGCTGCTGACGCGGTGTGACAGCAGTGTGCACACCTGCGTCAGCACTGGCCACGTGGTGATCAGGCAGGCTTTGGGATTGGCTTGCAACCAGGCCAGCGCGGTGGTGTGCCAGCGGTCTGCCCTGTTGAACAGGGCCAGCAGCGGCCCGCTGTCGGCGACCACACTGCGCACCGCACTGGCTGATGTGCGGCCAGCGATTGTGTTTACGTCAGGCGTTGACATTGCGGGGACTGGCGGCACGGCCTGCTGTACGAACTGACCCACGAACTGACTCATGAACAGGCTGTGCCTGATGTTTTTGATCCCAAATTTGCTGCCCCTGCGCTTTGCGCTGGCTCGCGAGATTGGGCAAACCGGCATGCTGGCCAAACAAATTCTTGCCCAGCGCATAGGCCGAAGGCGCAGATGGTTCGGTTTGCGCCGGATAGGCTTGCAATGCCTCGCGCATCAGCGCATTGGCTGAACGCCCCAACGCAACGCTGCGCTGGCGCAAGGCTCGTTCCAGTGGCACGTCTAGTTTGACCGTCATGGTCATGATGCTGGCAGACTTCAAAAAGTAACACCTTAATTATTACAAGCCGAGGATAACTCCCCGCCTGTGGTGAACACTGCCGCGCTGCTGCAACGGCTGGCGCAAGCAGCAACGCAGCCATCAGCGCAGCCAGCAACAAAACCTAAATCGCTGCTAAATAAGGAGCGTTTCATGCAGTGTGGACAAGGGCTAGAGGTCGATTTGACCGCTAAAATTGGAAAAACTGCGCCTCAAAACCCATCAGCGGCCCCGAGCCTGATCAAATTCCGATGCAAACCTGCACCCCCGCCTGCTGCAAGGCCGCCACCCAGGCACCCACCCATCTTCCCAAGTTAAGGGCCTGAATCGGCCGCATTGAAAATAGTTTGAAATAAACTCAAATGAAGATTGACAAGCTAGAAAAAATTGCCGTTGGCAATGGGAATTTTTTAATCGCTTCTTTGCCAATTTGCGCCAACAAGCGCAGCTCGTGCACCACGTCACCGAGCAAGCCTTCTCACACGCGCGCGTCAACCAGTGGGCGACCTGGCAGCTCAACCACACTGGCATTTGCATGTTGGCTCATCTCCACATGCCTTCCACCATCAAATTTGCAGTTGGACTCGATCCGTTTCCGCGGACACCCTATGGTTCTTGCGGAAGGAGTCCGCGAAACGGGGTCAACTCCAGCAGATCGGATGTCCGCTTTGTGGCGCTGCAACTAGATCGACAGAAGACCGCTATGGGCACAGAGCTAACTGTCAAGGCTCCAGTTTGAAAGGCTGATTCCAAGTCTGAAGAAGACGGTGACAACACTCCTTTAACCAAACCTCCCGTCTCAATTAACTTTCAAAAGCCAAAAATAGCTATCGCAAGCCTCCTGAAAATCCGCCGCACCACGGTCAAAGTCACGCCCGTTGCGTTCGTGCCTGCAGAATGGAGCGTCGGGCCTTGAGTCTGGTGCACCCCCGGCCGAGACGCTCGGCATTCTGCGAGACGGCCCTGCAAGTGGCGCAGTTGATCCCATCAAACCGCGCCAACTTATGCCAATGACGGCTGCTGGTTTGAGTTGACCGCCTGGAAAGCAGCCCAGCATTCGCCCTAAATGCAGCCCCTGCCTGGCACCCGCCCCGCCTGCCACGGCTGTCTTTTAACCAAGTTAGGCATCAAATAAGGCTACAGCCCAATAAGGACGCACGCAGGCAGCTATCTGTTTAATAGTAAATGGTTCCACCAGAAATTTCCTTGCAGCGAGAGCAGTTGGCCGACATGGCCTGGGCCTCACGATGTGTACGCTGAGACTGAGCGGTTGCTTTATCTTGCGTTTGAGCCTGACCGTGACGCAAGCCGATGGGGAAAAAGTTATCCCTTTGACGTACATTTTTACCAGCCTGAGTGGCTGGAGTTGGTCTGACAGCCCACTGGTACAGCAAAAATGAGACGAAAATAACACAAGACTGCGCCGTAATTTTCAAAAACCCAGCCTGCGGCGGGTGGTGTCAACGAGTTATGACACAGCAGCATTAAGCTAGGCAATAACGACGATATGTATTGTCCCAAGGAGTTTTGGTAAATGACGACTTAAAAATACACAACTGTATTCGTCTGGTTGAAAAATAAAGTACCCCATGCTCTACAAAACCACTTTGAAATCCATACAAAAATATCAATTAAATAGTGCAGCCGACATGCTGGCCGCAACTCTGACCCGTATTGAGGCTGAAGACGGTGCTCTGGGTGCATTCACAGCGCTGATAGATTTGCCTGCTGCACTCGAACAGCTCAAACAATTACAGACCGTCGGCATCGGCCCACTGCAAGGCCTGCCAGTGGCAATCAAAGATATTTTTGACACAGCAGATTTTCCTACCCGCTACGGCTCGGCGTTGTATTCAGCCGGCAGCCATCTTGACCAAACACCCCGGGTCGATGCCGCCATCGTCGGCGCGATACGCCGCGCAGGCGGGCTGGTGATTGGCAAAACAAGCACCACAGAATTTGCTTTTTTAAACCCCACCAAAACGCTTAACCCAAACGCACCGGGCCGCACACCGGGCGGCTCGTCGGCAGGCTCTGCTGCCGCTGTGGCTGCTGGCCTGGTGCCGTTTGCGGTTGGTACGCAAACCGGCGGCTCAATCATCAGGCCAGCATCGTATTGCGGGGTTGCAGGGTTCAAGCCCAGTTTTGGCCTGCTGCCCACGCCAGGCATCAAGTGCTTTTCATGGTCACTCGACACGGTCGGTTTGTTTGCCGCGAGCGTGCGCGATGTGGCCTGGTTTGCTGGTGCGGTCAGTGGTTTTGCCCTGGCTTTGGGCGACACAACGCCTCAAAAAACATGGCGTGTCGGTGTGCCTGCAGCCTACCCGTGGGGGTCGGTGTCGCCCAGCGCACAATTGGCCATAGACAGCGCCGTGGCAGCCTTACGCAGCCGAGGCGCAGAAGTCACAACCTTCGCCCTGCCCGCCTGGATGAAAGACGTGTTTGAGGCACAAGACGTGATTCAAGGTTTTGAAGTCTGGCGCACCATGGCGCGCGATATTGATGCACATCCACAGGACTTTTCAGCGGTGCTGCGGGACTACCTGCTGGCCGCCAGCAGCATCAGCGCAGCAGCTTACGAGGCGGCGCAACAAACCGCTCACACTGCCCGCATGGCCTGCGCCGATGGGTTTGATCAGTTTGATGTGTTGATGACCCCCAGCGCACCAGACGAAGCACCAATGGGCTATGCCAGCACAGGCGCATCCACCTTTAACCGGGCCTGGACGCTGCTGGGCCTGCCGTGTGTGAATGTGGCGGGTGCTGTGGGCGTGACCGGCAACCCGATGGGCCTGCAAATCATTGGCGGGCCGCGTGCCGACAAGCAGTGCCTGGCGGCGGCTGATTTTGTAGAACGTGCGCTGAAAGCCTAAACCTGAAATCGAGGCTTTACTTGCCCATCAGTTGGGTCAGCTTGTCAGCCTCAAACGTGCATTTAAGCGCGGCATCGCTCGGTACGCAGTCCTTGCCGTTACTGTTGCTGGATAGCAACGGATAAGTAGTCAACTTACCCGACCCTCACTGGAAACCCAAGTAGGGCCGTCCACTGCTCCGCCGTCTCACACACTACGGTTTTCTCTGCCACCGGGGCCTTGTCTCTGCGGTTTTTGACCCTTCGCACTAGGCCACGGTAGTCGACACCGTGCTTTTTGGCCACGGCGGCCACGTTCCGCGCTGCCACAGCCTCCTTTAAAGCTGCCAGCATTTCTGGGCTGGTGGGGTAGATCCCGCCCTGGCCAGGGACGTTGTCGGGGTAGTGGCGCTGAAGGAAGCTGCTGACTGCCGGAACGGTTATGCCAAACTCTCTGGCAAGCTTCGTGAGGGTCACCCGGCCCTCCGAGATGTCGTCCAGGCGGGGCCGCAGTTTGCTGTGGAGTGGGTGGTTTGGGTCAGCTTTGAACATGTTAAACCTATGGTAGAAAAACGGATAGGAAATTCAACCGCATGAAGGCAAGTATGGCATGGGTTTTGGGCGGCCTGACACCCTTGGGTGGGGCGGTGTGAGCGCTCGAAGCTGCTT
>JAYVNK010000497.1:0-3078 GCA_043758475.1 Comamonadaceae bacterium
GCACAACAAGCAGGAGCCCATCATCAAGGGCGTGTTGCCCGATGCGCTAGCGCCTGCCGCGCAGCCCCGGCCCGTCGCACCCGCGCCTGCTCCAGCGGCTGTGCAGCCCGCAGCGCGCCCCGCACCGGTGGCTGCAGCACCTGTGCCCGCTGAAAAAGGCTTTTTTGGCTGGATCAAAAACCTGTTTGGCACTGAGTCCGAGGCGACGCCAGTCGCGGCACCTCTCACGCCGGTCAAAACTGACGAGCGCGCCGGCGAAGCCCGCCGCGATGGACGTGGCGAACGCGGTGAGCCGCGCGGTGAGCGTGGCGAGCAGCGCAGTGAGCGTGGTGGCCGTGACGGCCGACGCGGTGGCCGTGGCCGCGCTGAGGGTCGCACTGAAGGGCGTCCAGAAGGCCGCCCGGAAGACCGTGCCGAAGGCCAGAGTCGTGCTGACGGACGTCCGGAAGGTCGCGCTGAGAGTCGCGCTGAGGGTCGGTCTGAGGGCCGTGGCGGCGAACGCCGCGAGCGCAATCCTGAAGGCCGCAGCGAAGCCGGTCGTCAAGAGCGCCAGGAACGCCCAGCCGGTGAGGCGCGAAATGACAGCAATCCAGAAGGCCGCACCGACAACCGCGAACCGCGCGAACCACGAGGGGAAGGCAACCGTGGCGGACGCAACCGCCGCGATGGCAGCGACCGTGGTGAGCAGCGCGCACCGCGTGACTCGGTCGAGCAAGACATCGCAGCGGCCAATCAGGCAGCCATGGCTGCAGCCATGGGCGGCGACGCGCCAGCCGCATCACCGCGTCGCCCTGACAGAGCGACCGGTGAGGCCGGCCAAAACCAGGGGGACCGCGCACCGGGCGAGCGCCCGCAAGGCGACCGGGAGGCACGTGGTGAACGTGGTGAACGCGGCGAGCGTGGCGAGCGCGGTGGCCGCCGCAACGACCGCCGGGGTGATCGCGGCGAGCGGACAGATGGCCCAAACGCATCTCCTGACGCAGTCGCCGTCACCTTGATGGGCGAACGCGCACCGATGAACGACTTGCCCGGCACAGACGCAGTTGACACGCCCCGCAACGGCTTCGGCATGGCGCATGACGCAGACGCCCAGGCGCCGCGCGATGAAGCCCAGTCAGACGGCGGGCAGCCCGGCCAGGAAGCCGGCAGCGAGCCACGCCAGCCGCGCGAACGCCGCAGCCGTGACCGTTACGGCCGTGACCGCCGCGAGCGCGGTGAAGGCGACCGCAGCGCCACTGGCACCGGCACCGGCACCGGCAACGGCGATGGCAGCGAGCGGTCTGCCGAAAGCAGCGCCACCGCCTTCTTTGCAGAGCAAAATCAGGCTCCAGCCCAGGAAGAACGTGCGCAAGAAGCTATTAATTTTATAGCGCCTGCAACTGAAGCTGCTGCGGTAATCAGGCCGGTTGTTGCACCAATTGCACCGCGCGTGGCAACCCCCGTCGCATCGGCTGCACTGGCACCCGCCAGCGCAACCCTGCCGAAGGTTCAGTCGTATGACTTGCCGATGCAGGACTTGAGCCAGGTGGCGCAGTCGTCCGGTCTGCAGTGGGTCAACTCCAATGCCGGCAAGATCGCGGAAGTTCAGGCGGCGATTGCAGCCGAGGCCAGGCCGATTCACGTCCCGCGTGAACGCCAGGCCGTCGCCGCATCCACCGAAGGTCCGCTGGTACTGGTCGAAACCAAACGCGACCTGGCCAGCATGCCGCTGCCTTTTGAGAAGCCACCAGCCTGATCAGGTGTAAAAGAAAACAGCTTGGCGAGTTGCCCGGCTGACATAAAAAAAGGCCCGCATGCGGGCCTTTTTTTCGTTCGCTTATTCGTGTTTTCAAATCTGCGCAGCCCGCTTGTACGCCTCTGCAGCCCCCACCTCGTCCTGCCGCTGTTCGGCCAGCACCGCCAGTGCGCGCCAGGCGTTGCGATGCAGCGTGGCGTCTTGCAGCGCCTGCGCGGCCTGGGTCAACAGCTGGCGCGCCTTGCCCCACAGCTGCAGCTTCAGGCAGGCCATGCCGGCCAGGTACTGCAGATTGGCGTCGCGCGGGCGACTGTGCTGCGCTGCCTCGATGCGTGCCAGCCACGCAGCATCCAGCGATTCGAGGCCCGCCTCCAGCACCAGAATCATCTTGACGTGCAGGTTGTCGCCGATGTCCGAGCGCGGCTGCATCATGCGGTCCCAGGCCTGCAGCAGCCACGCGCGGGCCAGGTCGGCGTCGCCATTCAAGGCCATCAGGCGCGACGCGGCATGCACCACCAGCTCGGGCATGGCTTTTTCGTTCGCGTCCAGCGATTCCCAGGCGCGCTGCAGCTGGGCCGGGTCGTGCGCTTCGTTGAGCAATTCAAGCGCCAGGCCGCGCACAATGCTTTGCCCCGCTTCGGGCGAAAAGGCCCGGTGTTTGGCCAGCAGGCGCGCGGTCTCCAGCGCCTGCGGCGTCTGGCGCAACTGACGCGTGGCGCGCAGCTTCATGCGCAGCGCCAGTGTGCGGCGTGCGGCGCCTTGCGGCAGCTGGCCCAGCCAGTCGAGCGCGGCGCCCGGGTCGCGGTCGTCCATGGCCCAGCGGGCGGCGCGAAACTGCACACCTTCGCGCACTTCGAAAGCGTTGCGATGCGATGAGGTTTTCAGGGCCAGCTGCAGATGCTCTTCACGCAGCGCCTTGTTTTGCAGCGACTGGGCACTTTCGGCCACCAACAAATGCGCCAGCGAGCGCAACTGGTTCGAGCGCACTGCGCTGTGCCCCACTTCGTAGCCCGATTCGTCGACTGCCTGAACCAGGCTTTTTTCCTGCGCCAGTGCGTTTTGCGCCGACCGGGTGGCGCGGATGTAGCGCCCCGCCAGTTGATGCGCCAGAGAATCGAGCAGCGATGAATACATGGCGCGTTCTTTTTGCTGCGCACGCCAGCGGCGGGCTTCCAGCGGCAATGAAAACACGGCGGTCAGTGCGCGCGAAGCCAGGTAGAGCAAAAGAAACAGCCCCGCCAGCAGCAGCACGACCAGGTTGAAGGACAGGTCAACCCGGTGCGGTGGCCAGAACAGCGTGACCACGGCCTGGTTGTTGCCGGCCACCAGCGCGGCGGAAACAG
>JAYVNK010000498.1:0-3077 GCA_043758475.1 Comamonadaceae bacterium
CTGCCGACAAAGCCAGAGCAGCCATCGCCGCGCCCATTGCTCTCAAACAAGCCGCAGCGCACGCGCGCATTGTGACCGTGACCGAAACCATCATCAAAGAGGTGCCAACCTATGTCAAAACTACTGATTGCGCTATGCCTGGTGGCTTCCGGGTGCTCCACGACGCCGCTGCCGATGGCGAGCTTCCCGACCCCGCCCGAGTCGCTGATGCAGCCCCCGTTGCCGCTCAAGACGTTGCCACCAGTGTTGCCGATAACTACGGCACCTGTCTTGCCAACGCCTCCAGCCTGTCCGGGCTGCAAGACTGGGTGAGGGCGCAGGCCAGCCTCAAATAATTCGCAGCTGTCTCCGGTGCGCTCAAAAGGCGCATCTTTAGCCGCCAGCACACATTAATTTGTGTGCTGGCGGCTTTTTTTCGTTTGGCTAGGGTTTGTCCTTATAAAATAGTTCTTGCATAGGTTCTAAAACCTATTATAATTCAGTTATGGGCAGCAAACAAGCTGCCACCCGACGCCAGCCGGTAGCTGGTTCTCTAAGGAGATCCAAATGAAAACAACCGCTGAATACAAACAAGACCCAAGCGTCATTGGTCTTACCGGCGCTGCCAAACAAGCGGCCATCAAAGCCCTGTACGAGGCAGACAAAGCTGCGATGCCAGCAGCGCCAAAAGCCAAACGGCCAACGGCCAAAGAAATCGACAAAAAGATTCGGGAATACAACGACTCCTACCATGACATCCGCGTTGTGCGTGAGTCTGATAAAGCCGTGGCACTTGAAGTGTCAGTTGATTTTTGTGATTTTGAAAAAAGCCGGGTAAAACTAGCCTGGATTCCTAAATCGGTTTTACAAAACGCTCAGGCTCCCGGTTGGATACTTGATGCCAAACTCTCAGAGCTGACCAGCGAAGCATCCAGCGCAGGCCGGGGCTCTGTAGTAGCTCGGTACGTTAAATAAATTGGAGCACTTTATGTCACAAATAAATTCAATCGACACAATCGGCACGCTGACAGTTGCCACAACTCAAGCTCAGGCGAAAGCCGCCGTCATCGAGCATTACAACGATGCTCGCGCCCAATTGAGCGCTACTGGTGCATTTGGAAAAAACCTTGACCGCAAGGCCCGCAAACTGGCGTTGCGACTTGGTGGCCTGCGGCTGCCTGAGCAATACGATATTGCTTGGGCCACACCTAGCGTTTGGGGTGCCAACGGCTACCGTTGCACGACGTCGGCACAGCACATGGCTGCCCGCAAAAAATGACTAGCAAACACTACAACTGGCACAAAGCCTGGCGACGCGATGGCGACCGCCTGCTACACGACAGCGGCCTTGCGGTCGAATATGACGACGCATTAGGCTGGTGTACCACCGACGACACCACAGAGGCCTGGAGCGCGTTTGAGCTGGCCAGCGGCGTGCCTTTGCACCAACACTCAGCCCGACTACAGCGGCTGCTTAAAGAGGCCGCGCAATGGAGAGACTAACCGCCGCCCAGTTCAACGCCCTGGCCACGCTGTTGCGCGTGCGTGAGAGTGCGTCAAGGGCCGCAGCACGCATGGTGCTGGTCGATGGCCACAGCCAGGCCGATGCGGCCCGCCTGAGCGGTTTAAAACAGCCAAGCGTGACCAATGCGGTCCATACATTCCGGCGTGGGCTGGAGCTGGCCAAGGTGGCTGCGGCGCAATAGGCTTGGTTTTAATCAAATTCAGTTATTCGAGTAACTGTTTATATTTGCACTCACTGGCATCAACCAATCAGCCCAGGCTTGCAACATGGCCCTGCGCTCGATTAAATACTCCGCCTTGTTGTACACCGCGCGAGTGCGGTCATCCGGCGCATGTGCCAGTTGCCGCTCGATGGCGTCTGCGGTGTAGCTGTGCTCGTTGGCCCAGGTGCTGCCAATCGTGCGCCAGCCGTGGCCAGTCATTCGCCCACCAAAACCCATGCGCCCAAGCAGGTACAGCACGGCGTTTTCACTCATGGGCCTATCTTGCCGGCGGTCATTCGGAAACACGTACTTGCTGCCACGACTGCGCTGGCGCATGTGCTCAACCAGCTCAACGGCCTGGCGACTGAGCGGCACCATGTGGTCACGCCTGCGCTTCATCTTGCCGGCCGGGATGCGCCACACGTCACCGTCAACCTCAGCAAACTCCATCAAGCGCAGCTCTTGCGTGCGCACCCAGGTCAGCGCCAACAGCTTGCAGGCGATTGCAGACTGAATCACACCCTCCAGATCCAGCCGCTGCATGAAGGCTGGCACCTCGCCAATTTCCAGCGCGGCAAAAGACACCACCGGCGCTTTTGAAAACGCCTTGCGTGTGTCGATCAGCGCCGCCGGGTTGGCGCTGGCGTGCTCATGCTCGACAGCCCAGTCAAATAGCTGGTGCAGCCACATGCGGGTTTTGCGCAAGTACACACTCAGGCCAGCCGTGTCCATGCGCATCAAGGCCGGTAGCAGATCGGCGCGGGTGATGCTGCCCACCGGCATGGCACCCAGGCTTGGCAGGATGTGCCTGGTGATGGCGTTCTCAGCATTGGTGCGGTACTGTGGCGACACGTCGCGCCGGGTGGCCCAGTAGGCCGCGCTGGCCTGCTGTAGCGTCAGGGTGGCCTTGATGGGCGCGGCTTTGACCGGCTCGCCCGCAAGCAGCTTCAGCCGGATCTCGTCACGCTTGATGCGGGCCGCTGCCAGGCCGATAAGCGGGTAGGGGCCAAGCGTAGCGGTCTGAGGTTTGCCAGCAACCCGATATTCCATGCGCCACGACTTTGTGCCAGTGGGTAGCACGGTCAGGTTTAGGCCGTGACCGTCGAATAATTTATAAGCCTTTTCGCGTGGCTTGGCCGACTTGCAAGCGTGGTCGGTTAACGAATTTGTCGGCATCAAAAGTGTCTCCAGTTTTCGGTGCCGACAATAGTGCCGACTCCAAACGGCGCAGCTCAGGCATTTATAGCTCCAAATGAATATGAATAGTGCCACACTTGGGCAACATTTTTACCTTTTTCTCCAATGAAAAAGCGAAAAAAAAGCCCGGTCAAGTTATGACCGGGCTGAATTTTTGGCGGAAGAGGCGGGATT
>JAYVNK010000499.1:0-9550 GCA_043758475.1 Comamonadaceae bacterium
ACCACCAACAACGGCAGCGGAGTCTTCGCCCAGGGCACGCAAACCATCGGCGGCACGGGCACCATCGTCTTCGGCGCAACCGGCGACAACCGCTTGACATTGGAATCGGCTGGCACCACCACAATCGGCTCCAATGTGGTGATCCGCGGGGAAAACGGACGGGTCGGCGGAACTCAGTCGTTCATCGGCGGCGTCAACAACCTCATCAACAACGGACGCATCGCGGCCGACGTTTTGGGCGGCACCATCAGCATTCAGTCGGCTGGCGGCGGCAATACCGCCAACAACGGCACGCTGGAGGCGCAAAACGGCGGCACCCTTGTCTTGTCGTCCAACGTCATTGGTGGGGCAACAAGCCAGCTCAATGCCCTCGGCGCTGGCAGTGCGGTGGTGCAAAGCGGTTCCACGCTGTCCGGCGTCTTTAATGTCACGACTTCAGGTGGTGGCGTTTTCAGGGCGACCGCGAATGGCGTTAATGTTTTGAGCGGCGTCACGCTAAATGGCGGAACGCTCGATCTCACCACGGCAGGCGCGATCGAGCGCGTCGCCAGCGGCCTCACTTTAAACAGCGGCACGATCAGCATCAATAACGCCGGCGGCCTTTTCGCGCAAGGCACACAAACCATCGGCGGCACGGGCGGTACGATTATTTTCGGTGCGACCGGCGCTAACCGGCTCAGCCTCGAAGATACCGGCACCACGACCATCGGCGCGGGCACGACGATCAACGGCCAGAACGGCACGATTGGTGGCGGGCAATCCTTTCTTGGAGGCGCCAATAGTTTGGTCAACCTGGGAACCATCAACGCAAGCGTTGCCGGCGGCACGATCAATATCGTTTCCGCAGGGGGCGGATCTTTCACCAACAACGGCCTGCTGCGGGCGCAGAATGGCACGTTGAACGTGTCGACCGCGCTGTCAGGAAGCGGAACGCTGCAGGTCGACGCGGCCGGCGCGATGAACCTGGCCAACGGCGCCAAGACGCAAGGCACGCTGGCGATGGGCGCAGTGGGCGCGGCGTTGAACCTGGGCACCGGAAACCTCACCCTCAACACCGATTACACCAACGTGGGTGCGGGCAGCGGCAACGCTTTCAACCGCCGCACCGGAGTGACTGGCGCTGGCTTGATCGTGTCTGGCGGCGACGCAGCCCAGGCCATCACCGGCACAACTGTCACAAACGGGACCACCGCCAATGCAACCTTGACCATCAATAACGTGCGCGTCGGCGCGACAACCTATAACTATCAGGTCGCCAACACCGGCACCACCGGCCCGTCGCTGCGCGGCGCTATCCAGACCGGAGTCAACGGCGGGAACATCACCGACCCACGTCTGAGCGGCGCCGGCGTCACAGCGAGCAACTACAACACCGGCGCACCGGGCGGCAACACCGGCAACCTGGGCGTGACTTTCACCGCCGCAACCGCAGGCGCGTTGGCACCCTTGACTAGCCAGGCGGTGAACCTGCGCAGCAACTTTGAGAACATAGCTGACCAGAAACTCAATATCGTTCTCGGCGCGGGCGCGGCAGCCTTCAACGTCGCCCAACCCACGGCGCTGCCGGCAAATGTGAGCCTAGGCAACTTCCGCGCAGGCACGGCGCAGAGTCAAACCGTCACCCTGACCAACACCAACATCTCGCCCGCAGGCTTCCAGGAATGCCTGAACGCCACGATTGGCACCATCACCGGCGCGGCCACGGGCACGGGCTCATTCAGCAACGTTGCAGCGGGCAGCTCAGGCAACCTGCAAATCGGCGTCACCGGTGTAGCCGGGGCCAACACTGGCACTGTGCAAGTCCAGTTGGCCTCCAACGGCACCGGCACCAGCGGCCTGGGCAACCTGAACCTGGGCATAGCGCAAACCATCAACGTCACAGGCACCGGCTTCCGCTTGGCGCAACCCAACACCATTGCCCCGGTCAACTTCGGCAATGTGCTGGCCAACAGCGTGCAGACCCGTACCGTGTCCATCAGCAACGGTGCCACTGCGGATGGTTTCTCCGAGGCGCTCAATGCGGCGTTCGGCATTGTGGGCGGCACCAACGCCGCCAGTTTCTCGGGGGCTGGCGCAATCAGCGGCCTCTTGGCCGGCAACAGCAACAGCACCAACATGGTGGTCACGCTGAACACCAGCGCCACAGGCACCAAAACCGCCAATATCCAGATCCTGCTCGACTCCAATGGCACGGCCATCGGCAACGGCCTGGGCATCACCGCCTTGCCCACGCAGACCATCAACCTGGACGGCTTGATCACCGGCGTGGTGGGCAACCTGGCCTCTGCCGGACTGAGCCCGACGACCAAGAACTTTGGCAAGTTCCGTGAAGGCGCTGCCAACCAGACCCAGCAGCTGACCGTGACCAACCTGACCAGCGGCCCAGGCGAGGGCCTGAACGCAAGCTTTGGTGCCGCCAGCGGCGCTGCCAGCAACAACGGTGGCAGCATCACCTCACTGGCCACCAGCGCCTCCAACAGCACATCCATGAGCGTGACCCTGGGTGGCCTGGCCACAGCAGGTGCCAAGAGCGGCACGCAGACCGTGAACTTTGTGTCGGACGGCAGCTTCAACGCAGGCGTGCCCACCCCTTTGCCATCACAAAACGTGAACCTCAGCGCCGACGTCTACCGCCTGGCCGCCGTGGCCACCACCAGCATCACCCCCAGCATCACCCTGGCCGCACGCGTGAACGCTGCCGCACCCAGCAGCGCCATCGCCATCACCAACAACTCGGTAGACGGCTTCACCGAAGGCCTGAACGTCACACGCGTCTCCACCGCAGCAGGCTTCACCTCATCAGGCGGCCCCATCAGCAACCTGGCCGCCAACGCCAGCAGCAGCGCCATCGGCGTGACCCTGAACACCGGCACAGCGGGCACCTTCAGCGGCAACCAGGTGCTGGCACTGGCCTCCAACGGCACGATCACCAACAACAGCGATGCTGCTTTGGGCAACGTCAACGTGGCGCTCAATGGCAAGGTCTACAGCACAGCCGTCGCGCAAGTCAACACCGCATCCCCCGTCAACTTCGGCATCGTGCACGTGAACGATGTGGTGGCCCTTAAAAACATCAGCGTCACCAACAACGTCGGCACCACCGCACTGAGCGATACCCTGGTGGGCAGCATCAGCGCCACCGGCCCCTTCAGCGGCTCGGGCACCCTGGGCGCAGGCGTGGCGGCCAATGCAACCGACGCCACCAGCCTCAAGGTGGGCCTGAACACCAGCGCGGCAGGCGTCTTCAATGCTGGCATTGCCAGCCTGACGCTGGCCAGCCACAACCCCGACATGGCCGACCTGAGCCTGGGCACCGCCACGGTGGGCCTGAACGCCCAAGTCAACAACTACGCCAACCTGAACACGATCAAGCTCTCCGGCGGGGGCAGCTTCAGCCGTGTCGGCAACATCTTCACGCTGGACTTTGGCAACGTGCTGGTTGGCTCGGCCGCGCTCAGCGCCAGCCTGCGCATACTGAACGACGTGGTCGGCCCGGCCGACCAGGCCGATGGCAGCTACTGCCTGCCCGGCGCACCATGCTCAACGGACACCTTGATGGACTTTGCACTGGCCGGCTTTGGTGCCTTCACCGACGTGGCAGCCGGGGCAACGGCCAACAACGTGACGGTCGGCCACGGCACCGCCGGTGTGGGCAGTTTCCAGGATGACATCTTGCTGGTAAACGCTTTTGGCCACAACACCAGCGGCTACAGCGGTGCACTGGCGGGCCTGACGCTGCGCATCAAGGCCAACGTGGTCAACCAGGGCAATAACGTGCCTGAGCCTGGAACCTTGTACCTGCTGCTCCTGGCGGCTGCCGGGATGGTACTGGCGCGGCGCAGGCGCGTTGTGGTGGTACAGTGAAGAACAACCCCAACACGCTGTTTGCTATGTAGTTTATATCTAGTTATGCACGGTAGACGGGGGCTACAGCCTGATTTGATGTGAAACCAGAGGATATTTTGGCAGTGATGAGCAAAAATCAGCATTACACCGTCACCGTCACTGCAGCCGCATGCTTTGCCGCCATGCTGGCCAGCGTCACCCTGGGCTACAACAACGCAAAATCACGCGCTGACGTGAACCAGCGCCAGCAGTTTGTGCAGCAGTCGGTGCAGCTTGAGGGCCTGTACAAGGAGATTGTGCGAGCGCTGGCCGAGCTGGGCGCACGCAACAACGACGGTGATGTGAAGGCCATGCTGGCCAAGAACGGCATCACCTACACGGCCAATCCCGCCACGCCCGCAGCCACAGCAGCCGCCGCGCCGGTGCGCAAATGACGAAAGAGCCCAACCCCATGAGCAGCGTCGTCAACTTGCCCGGCACCCAGTCTGCCCCGGTGCCTTTAGCTTCATCATCTTCGTCACCTTCGCCATCTTCGTCAGCGTCTGTCGCCTCAGCCCCCGATGCGCCAACCGTGCAACCGGCAGCGCCTGAGCGCGACGCCCGCACGCGCACCCAGAGCTACGCCTCCAACCGCAACCCGTCACACACGCAGATGCCCGCAGTGGCCACACAGGCCGCAGCGCGCAGTGCGTTTGTGCCGCTGCTGCTGGGTGGGCTGGCGGTGCTGGGCTGGCTGGGGTTTCAGACCTGGCAGTTCTACGCCGAGCGCCAGGCCTTGCAAGCCGCCTATGCATCGCAGCAGCAAACGGTGGACAACTCGGCCAAGCTGCGGGCCTCCCTTGACACCCTGGCGGCCGACACCCAGCGCCTGGCCGATGCTGGCAACCCCAATGCCCGTGCGCTGGTCGATGAGCTGAAAAAGCGCGGGGTGACGATCAGCACCACGCCTGCCAATGCCGCGCCGGGGATGGCAGCGCCTGCTGCGGCACCAGCCGCGCGCTGACTGGGGAGTACGACGGACCGGGCGTCACCGGCTCCAAGTGGGATACTTGACAGCACTACAAGGAACCACCATGTCCCCCTGGTCAAAACTGCTGCCCATACTCTCGGCTGCACTCATCGCGGCGTCGTTCGCCGCATACGCCTCATCCGCCTTTTCCCAAGCCTACCCCAACAAGCCGGTGCGTATTGTTGTGCCCTTTGCCGCGGGCAGCGCCACCGACATCGTGGCGCGCCTGCTGGCCGATGAGTTGCGCGGCGCGTTTGACCAGAGCTTTATTGTTGATGACAAACCGGGCGCTTCAGCGCGCATTGGCGCCGAAGCGGTTGCCAAGGCCGCGCCCGACGGCTACACCCTGCTGGTGACGACCAACACCTCGCATTCGGCCAATCCGCATCTTTTCAAGAAGCTCAGCTACGACCCGGTCAAAGACTTTGCGCCGATTGGCGGCATCATGAACATCCCGGTGATCGTGGTGGTCAACCCCAAGCTGCCGGTCAACAGCCTCAAGGAGCTGATCGACCATGCCAAGGCGCGCCCCGGCAAGGTGTCTTACGGTTATGGCAACAGCATTGGACAGGTCACGGGCGCGGCGTTTGCCCGGGCGGCCGACCTGGACGTGATTGCCACGCCTTACAAAAGCTCGCCGCAAGCCATGACGGACTTGATGGGCGAACAGATTGTCTATGCCGTGACCGACATGGCTGCCGGCCAGGCGCTGGTCAACACCGGCAAGCTCAAGGCGCTGGCGGTGTCAACCGACCGGCGCAGCAGCCTGATGCCCGACTTGCCCACCATGGCAGAAACCCCAGCGCTGGCGGGTTTTCAGCTGGTGGCCTGGGTGGCGATGTTTGCACCGGCAGGCACGCCTGCGGAGATCGTCAACCGGCTCAATGTGGAGATGAACAAGGCGCTGGCCAAGCCGGAGGTCAAGGCCCGCATTGCGAGTTTTTCCGCCGAGGTGACGCCCAGCAGCCCCGAGCAATTGGGTGTTTTTGTAAAGGACCAGCTGGCAAGCTGGGGCAAGCGCATCAAGGACGCGGGCATCGAGGCCGAATAGCGGCAGATAAGCGTCAGATAAGCGGGCCTGTGGGGTGACACATGCTTTGCAATGTCGCCAAGGCTTCGAGCCACTGCGCAGGTCTTTCAGCGTGCACTGAGGTATAAAATTTGGCGGCTTGGCACTGCGAATTTGCGCCTTCCATCAACAAAATAACTGAAGGTCTCCCATGTCTTTTCGCTTTCTGGCTGCCAGCAGCGTTGTCCTGATTTTGGCTCTGTCACCCCTGGCCCATGCCCAGACTGCGGCTGCACCGGTGCCGGCCGTTACTGCACCCGCGCCCGCAGCGGCACCGTCTGCCGCCGCGCCCGCCAAGGCATCTAGCGGTGACGCGTCAGAAGGCAAAGTCGCCCATTACGGCCGCAACTTAGATGGCCGCAAAACCGCCAGCGGCGAGCGTTTCAATTCTGGCGCGATGACCATGGCCCACAAGACGCTGCCCTTTGGCACGCTGGTCAAGGTGACCAACCTCAAAAACAACCGCAGCGTGGTGGTGCGCGTGAATGACCGCGGCCCCAGCACGCCAGACCGCGTGGGAGACCTGACCACCGCTGCCGGCAAAAAAATCCGCATGATGCGCTCCGGTGTGGTTGTTGCCAAGCTGGAAGTGGTGGGCATGTCCAAAAAGCGCATGGGCAAGGCTGGCAAATCCATGAAAGCCAAAAAAGCGCAGTAAGGGCAACAGCGCCCCGCCCCGCCGCATGAATGAAAACGCCGCCAGCGTGCAAATGCTGGCGGCGTTTTCGCTTCTTCTGACCTGCGCAAAGGCCGCCGCTGCAGCTACTTGGTCACCGCCGCGCCGCCATATGAATAAGCCCCGCCGCGCTCAATCGCCTTGCGGTACGCGGGCCGCGCCTGGAAGCGCTTGACCCAGGCGTCCAGGTTTGGGTAGCGCTCTCGGTTGCCGCGCGCACCCGCCACTTCGCCCACAAAACTCATCTGGATGTCGGCACCCGTCATCTGGTTGCCCGTCAGCCATTCCTTGCCTTGCAACGACTGGTTCACATACCCCAGGTGGTTGGCAATCTCGCCCTCAATGCGCGGCGACAGCGGCGCGCCGGCATCGCCCAGGCGGCCCACGTACAGTTTGAGCAGCAGCGGCAGCATGGCCGAGCCCTCGGCGTAATGCAACCACTGCTGGTAGACCTCAAAATCAGCCGTGTTGGGCGCGGGGCGCAAGTTGCCATTGCCATGGTGACGGATGATGTAATCAATGATCGCGCCTGATTCAATCACCGTGATGCCGTTGTCGGTGATGACGGGCGACTTGCCCAGCGGGTGGATTGCCTTGAGTTCGGGCGGCGCATAACGCGTTTGCGCATCGCGCTGGTAGTGCCTGATCTCATACGGCACGGCCAGCTCTTCCAGCAGCCAGAGCACGCGCTGCGAGCGGGAATCGTTAAGGTGGTGGACAACAATCATGGGATGCTTTCTGTAGGGGGTGGGCTTTGCATGATAAACAACGCCGTTATTCCTTTTCTAAATCATCCGTGCAGGTCGGTGCGCCTACTTCACGAATGATTTGGAAATGGAATTACAACGGTCCCCAACAATTTACAGACGAAGGGGTAATAAAACAGCCACAACCTCCATATTTTGATGCTACCGACTAACATATGGGCATGAACTCCAGCAACGTCGTCAAAGTCTCATTCAAGCAGCAAATGCTCAAGGCGCGTGAAGACGCCATCATCGAAACCGTGAACCGCCTGCTGGCCGAAAAAGGCTTTGAGGCGATGACTGTGGACGAGGTGGCCGCCAGCGTCGGCATTGCCAAAGCCAGCCTGTACAAGCACTTTCCCAGCAAGGAAGACTTGGCTGCCGCCGCCATGGTGCGCGTGATGCGGCGCGCCCAGGCGTTCATCAAGACGCTGCAGCCTGCAGCCCGGCCGCTGGACAACATCCGCGCGGTGGCACGCTGGACCATGGAGGTCAAGCTGGCCGGCCAGATGCCGTCGCTGCCCAGCCAGAACTCCAGCCTGCGCGCCACGCTGATCGCCAACTCAGACTACATGGACGGCCTGATGGAAGTCAGCGACACTCTGGGCGCGTGGGTTGAGGCAGCGCAGAAGGCTGGCACGCTCAACCCCAAGCTGCCGGCCATCGCCGTGCTCTACACGCTGTATGCGCGCGCCTGCGACCCGGTGCTGGAGTTTCTGAAGATGGGCGGGCAGCATGATGACACGCAGATCGTGGAGATCGTGCTTTCCACCTGTTTTGAAGGTCTAAACACGCGGTAGCCCTTATCCAATATGCATATTTAGCTACTGAATTAATAGTAATTTAAAATTGAAAGAAACCCTGTGACCCTCCATCCTGCCACCCTTGGCCTGCAACTGCGCTCCCTTGTCACACGCAATACCGAGTCCGCCGACGCCTCTGCCGGTGAGTCTGCCGGTGAGTTGGTGCTGTCGCTGCAAAGCATTCCTACGCCTGTGCCCGCCGCTGACGAGGTGATCGTGCGGATTGAGGCCACGCCCATCAACCCGTCCGACATTGGCCTGCTGTTTGGCGCGGCCGACATGGCCACTGCCAAGACCTTCGTCAAGCCTGTCGCAGGGGCATCGGCCGACGCTACCGGCCCCGTTGTGACGGCGCAGATTCCCGCGCGCGCCATGCCCGGCATGGGAGGCCGTCTGGGCCAGTCCATGCCCGTGGGCAACGAGGGCGCGGGCACGGTGGTGGCTGCGGGCGCGTCCCCTGCCGCTCAGGCGCTGCTGGGCAAGTTGGTTGCCGTGCTGGGCGGCGCCATGTACACGCAATACCGCTGTGTCAAGGCCGAGCAATGCCTGCTGCTGCCCAAGGGGGCCACGGCGGCAGACGGCGCGTCGTGCTTCGTCAACCCGCTCACCGCCCTGGGCATGGTTGAGACCATGCGCCGCGAAGGCCATACCGCGCTGGTGCACACGGCGGCAGCGTCCAACCTCGGCCAGATGCTCAACAAAATCTGCATCAAGGACGGCATCAACCTGGTGAACATTGTGCGCAAGCCAGAACAGGCCGCGCTGCTCAAATCCATCGGTGCCAAGTACGTGTGCGATGCGCAATCGGCCAGCTTCATGGAAGACCTCACGCAAGCGCTGGTCGCCACGGGCGCGACCATTGCTTTTGATGCGACTGGCGGCGGCAAGCTGCCGGGGCAAATTCTCACGGCCATGGAAGCCGCCATCAACCGCAGCGCGAAAGAGTACAGCCGCTACGGCTCCACCACCCACAAGCAGGTCTACATTTATGGCGGGCTGGATACCGGCCCCACAGAATTCAACCGCAGCTTTGGCATGACTTGGGGCATGGGCGGCTGGTTGATGTTTCCGTTTTTGCAGAAGATCGGCGCAGCCGCCACGCAAACGCTGAAGGCCCGCGTCGCCGCCGAGCTGAAAACCACCTTCGCCAGCCACTACGCTGGTGAGCTGTCGCTGGCCGAGGCGCTGCAGCTGGACTCGATTGCACAGTATGGCGCGCGGGCTACGGGGACCAAGTATTTGATAAATCCCAACAAGGGCGTGTCTGCTACGGCCAAGTAGCGGTCAAAAAGTATGGCGGAACACAAAGTACAAGAAGAGGTTGCCGACTATCTGAGCGGCTTGCGCCATGCCAATAGCGAAGAAGCAAAAAAGCTGCGGTTTCAGAATCTGCTGACGCGC
>JAYVNK010000500.1:0-3069 GCA_043758475.1 Comamonadaceae bacterium
TGCCCAGCGGTGCGTACAGCGCCGATTGCGCAAAGACGGTAAAGCCTGCCAGACCCGCTTGAGCGCCCAGGAAGGCCAATGCAAACGCACCCGCCGCCGTTTGCGCAGCCAGGGTGAACAGCACCAGCGGGTTTTCGCGGGAACTCAAACGCGCCATGTTCCAGTGCCGGGCCTTGCCCTGCTTCTGGTCGATGGCGGGGCGGAAACGGCCCTTGTCATCCTTGTGGTATTTCACCGGCATGGAGTCCGTGCGCCGCATTTCGTCCGGCATTTGCTTGATTTGCTGGAAGCGGATGTTGGGTTGGGTGATCTCGGGCGAGGGGAAACCGGGAATCTCGACACGCGCCTGTTCGCGCCCTTCAGGCACGTTCTCGATGACGCCAAAGTCCAGCGCGTTGCCTACGCAGGCCGATACGCAGGCGGGCTTCAGGCCCACTTCCAGCCGGTCCACGCACATATTGCACTTGGACACCTGGCCTTTGACCGGGTCCAGCTGGGGCGCGTTGTAGGGGCAGACCCAGGTGCAATAGCCGCAGCCAAAGCAGGTCTCAGGGTCTTGCAGCACCGCGCCGTATTCAACGTGCTTGGTGTAGGCACGGGTGGGGCAGCCTTTCAAGCACACGGGATCATCGCAATGGTTGCAGGCCATCGAGATGTTCATGCGCTTGTAGTCGGGGAAACTGCCGCCTTCGACATAGCCGACCGAGCGAAACGCCAGGTGCGCGGGGTTGTCGTTTTTCTCGCTGCACGCGGCTTCGCAAGCATGACAGCCAATGCAGTTGTCGGCGGTGAAGAAAAAGCCGTGCTGTTTGTTGCGGTTGGGGTTGGTGCCGACAGCCGGGTTTTCGTTGATGAACAGCGACCTGCCCACCGGTAGTTTGTGGCGGGTATGGTCCATCAGGTCGATCTTCTGGCCATAGCGGTTGGTGTCGGCAACGGTCTTGTCTTTCAGGAAAGCATAGGTCTGCTCTTCGGTGCGGATTTCCCAGATTTTCTTTTCTTTGGGGGCTGCGCCATTTTTGGAGCCGCAGCCGCCACTGCCGCACGCGGGCTTGCCACAGCCGCCCTGGCCACCAGGAGAAGTTGCAAGCAGGGCTGCCGGCTTGTTGGCCGTGGCAGTCTTGAACAAGGTGGTGTCATTCATCGCGATAGTCCCTCTGTTTTTCTGCTTGGCTGCTTAGAAACTGCGGCGCTCAAGGTTCAGCCGCGCGGCTTCCTGCTGGTCGGTTTTTTCAACCCGGGCGGCATTTTGCTTGAAGGCGGGCTGGCGTGAATGCGGGTCCAGAAGCCCCAGCGTCAGGCGGTTGACGCAATCATGAAAATGGAACGGGATGAACAGCATGTCGCGGCCCACGCGGTGCGTCAGCTGCACCATCACAACGGCATCACCGCGGCGGCTGACCACGCGCACATAGCTTTGGTGTTCAATGCCCAGTTCTGCGGCCGAATCAGGGTTCATTTCCATGTAAGGCGTGGGGCTGAACTTGTTGCAATTGCCAATCTTGCCGGTGCGGGTGCGGGTGTGGAAGTGCTCCACCACGCGGCCCGAATTGAGCCAGAACGGATACTCGCCATCAGGGCATTCGTTGTTGTTGACAAAGCGCACCGGGATCAGGTTGGCTTTGCCGGTGGGGGTCTGGAACACGCCGTCGGTGTATAAGCGCGGATTGCCATCAAACGGCAAACGCAGCTTCATGTCGAAGCCGTCAGATTTACCAATTTTTTCTGAATCTGCCTGCGCCTGCGCTTCGCTGTACGGCCACTGGATGCCGCGTGCGGCTTCGATGCGGTCATAGCTCATGCCGGAAATGTCGAGCGTGCGGCCTTCGCCCTTTGACAGGATTTTCATTTCCTCAAAGGCACCTTCAGCAGTCTCGGGAAAATGGATTATGTTGCGGTCCTCAAAGCGCTTGGCCATCTGGTTGAAAATCCAGAAATCCGGTTTCGAGTCGGCATAGGCGGGCAGGGCATTGCGCGTGAGGTTGACGCGGCGCTCAGTATTGGTGTGGCAGCCTTCTTTTTCGGCCCAGACAGAGGCCGGCAAAAAGACGTGTGAATACTGGTTGGTTTCGACGTCTTCATACACATCCTGCACCACCAGAAATTCCAGGTTCTCCATGGCCTTGCGGATGCGCGGCTGGTTGGCCATCGAGGTCATGGGGTTGGTGGCAATCAGCCACAGGCCCTTGATTTCGCCAGTTTCAATCGCCGGAAAAATATCGGTCTGTGCCAGGCCACGTTTAGCGGGGAAGAAGCTCTCGTCAATGCCCCAGAAATCGGCCACCACCTTGCGGTCTTTTTCTTTCTCAAGCATGCGGTAGCCGGGCAGGCCCGAGCAGGACGACCACTCGCGCGTGCCCATGGCGTTGCATTGGCCGGTGATTGACAGACTGGTGCCGCCCGGGATGCCGATGTTGCCGGTGATCAGGTTCAGGTTGTTGATGTCCACCACGCCGTCCGAGCCATGGGTGGACTGGTTGATGCCCATGGTCCAGATGCTCATTGCCGTCGGGGCTTTGGCGTAAATGCGCGCCACGGTGCGGATGCGGTCTTCGTCGATCCCGCAAACGTGTTGCGCGGTGACCGGGTCGTATTCAGCCACCAGGGCACGCAGGGCGTCGATGCCCTGGGTGTGCTTTTCTATGTAATGCTTGTCTTCCAGGCCTTCCTTGAAGATGACAAACATCATGGCATTGATGAGCACCGTGTCGGTGCCCGGCGTGATGGGCAAATGGATGTCGGCAAACTGCGCCAGCATGGTGACGCGCGGGTCCACCACAATCAGCGGGAACTTGCGCTTTTCCAGGGCCTCTTTCAGGCGCCAGTAAATGATGGGGTGCTGCTCTGGCAGGTTCGAACCAAAGGCCATGAAGCAGTGAGTGTGCTCAAAATCGCCATAGCAGCCGGGCGGGCCATCGGAGCCGAATGAGCGCTTGTAGCCCGACACGGCCGAGGCCATGCACAGCGTGGTATTGCCGTCGTAGTTGTTGGTTCCAATCTGGCCGCGCACCAGCTTGCCCAGGGTGTAAAACTCTTCGGTGAGCAACTGGCCGGTGGACACCACGGCGA
>JAYVNK010000501.1:0-9524 GCA_043758475.1 Comamonadaceae bacterium
GCCCAATCCATCGCTGCAAAGGCGGCGCGCGGCCGTGGTCTCCAGCACCATGCGCAGGTCGTAAAGCTGTTCAAACTGCTCAAAGTCAAACGGCAGCACGCGCCAGCCGCTGCGAAACAGCACCTCCACGTAACCCTCCTGCTGCAACTTGAACAGCGCCTGGCGCACCGGCGTGCGCGACACGCCCAGGCGCTCGCTGATTTCGGTCTCGGTAAAGCGGTCTCCCGGCACCAGGCTGAATTCGCCAATGCCGTGTTTGAGGTGGGCGTACACCTCGTCGGCGCGGGAGCGGTGCGTGGGCGGCTCTTTGCTGACAGCGGATAAGCCGAAACCGTGGGTTGTGGAGTGCATCGGCACGAACTCTATCAGCGTTGCAGCCCCAGCAACTGCGTTGATAGCGCCTCCAAATACAGAGCGCTGGGCGCAGTCCACCCCACAATCGCACCCTGTGCATGCGTCATCTCAATCGCAGCGGCTTTGAAGTGCGGGAAATAGCTCTCGGTGCAATCGGTCAGCAGCAGCCCATCGTAACCCCGGTCATTGGCTTCGCGCATGGAGGTTTGTACGCACACCTCCGTGGTCACGCCCATGAAAATCAGGTGGCTGATGCGCCGCTGCTGCAACACCTCTTGCAACGGCGTGGCGTAAAACGCGCCCTTGCCGGGCTTGTCAATGACAACCTCGCCGGGCAGCGGAGCCAGCTCTGCAATGATCTGGTTGCCCGGCTCACCGGCCACCAGAATGCGCCCCATGGGACCTTCGTCACCGATGCGCAAGCTGGGGTTGCCCCGGTTGCGTTTGGCGGGCGGGCAGTCCGACAGGTCGGCCCGGTGCGCCTCGCGCGTGTGCACCACCAGGCCACCCGCCGCGCGCCAGGCGGCCAGCACGGCCTGGCAGGCGGGCACGATGGCCGAGAGCAGGGACACATCATTGCCCAAGGTTTCGCCAAAACCGCCGGGCTCGATGAAATCGCGTTGCATGTCGATGATGACCAGCGCGGTGGTGGGCACCTCGAACACGTAGGGGAAAGGGTGTGCGTTGATCTTCATGCTGCCAAATGCTCTCCAAGGTTGATTGCGCAACAACCCCTGCCAGGGACACCGTGGAAACGGCTTTGCCGGGCCGCTGGTGTCGCCCCCTGGGGGCTGAGAGCCGCGGCTCCAAGTCTGCCTGCGCAGACTTGGACGGCTCCGAAGAGCCACCTCCTCTGGGGGTGGCACGGGGCGCCGCAGGCGCTTCGGGGGAGCATCATCTGCCACCACCCATATGAGCGCCCAGTTCATGTCTGTCGGCTTGCGCCGCAACAGTCTCAAACACAATGCGGCCTTCGCTCATGACGACAATGCGGTCGGCCAGCTCCAGCAGTTCGTCCAGGTCTTCGCTGATCAGCAACACGCCTGCGCCCTGCTGGCGCACCTGGCGCAGGCGGGCGTGGATTTCGCGCACGGCGGCGAAGTCCAGCCCAAACACCGGGTTGGCTGCGATCAGCACGTTGATGTCACCCGCCAGCTCACGCGCCAGCACCGCGCGCTGCACGTTGCCGCCCGACAGGCTGCGAATCGGCGCGCCTTCACCCTGCGTTTTAATGCCGTATTCGGCAATCCAGCTTCGCGCGCGGCTGCGCCACGCCGCAAAACGCAGCAGGCCGTTGTGTGCCAGCGGAGGCTCATCGAAATCACGCAGCGCCATGTTTTCAGCCACCGACAGGTCGGCCACGCAGGCATTGCGCAAGGGCTCTTCGGGCAGGCTGCGGACTTTGAGGCGGCGGTTTTCATCGCGCGTTGCGCCATAGGGCTCACCCATCACGCTGACGCTGCCTGACAGGCGCACACGCTGCCCCACCAACGCTTCGACCAGCTCACGCTGGCCGTTGCCCGAGACCCCGGCCACGCCGAGAATTTCGCCGCTCTTCACGCTCAAGTTCACGCCGTGCAGCGCCAGCGTGCCCCGGTCGCCCGGCGCGGTGAGCTCTGAAATCTGTAGCGCAATCGAATTTGAATGTGCTACATTATTACTAGCTTTATATGAACTGTGGACGGGGGCTACAGCCTCCTTTTTCTCCAACAATTGGGCTTTTGACCTGTTTTGGATGCTTTGAGCCCCCAGGGCACCTTCGCCGTCCGCGTCAGGCAAGGCAACGCCGCCCGCCTCGCCCATCATCGCTTCCCCCATCATCGCCTTCGCCAGCAGCGCGGGCGTGGTGTCTGCCACGCGGCAATGGTGCACGGCGCGGCCCCGGCGCAGCACGGTCACCGCATCGGCGTAGGCCATGACCTCGCGAAACTTGTGGGTGATGATGATCACCGTGCACTGGCCGCTTTGCGCGAACTCGCGCACATGGCCCAGCACCTCGTCGGCCTCCTGCGGCGTGAGCACCGAGGTGGGCTCGTCCAGTATCAGCAGGCGGGGTTTAAGGTAAAGCTGCTTGAGCAACTCCAGCTTCTGCTTTTCACCGGCAGCAAGCTCGGCCGGGCAGGCATCCAGGTCCAGGCTGAACGGCGTGGTGGCCAGAAAGGCTTGCAGCTCGGCGCGCTTCTTTTTCCAGTCGATCAGCATCGGCACCTGGTCTGCGGCCAGCAGCAGGTTCTCGGCTACCGTCATGCCGGGCGCGAGTGTGAAGTGCTGGTACACCATGCCGATGCCCAGGGCGCGCGCAACCACCGGGTTGGCAATCGACTGCTCATGCCCGTCAATCATGATGCCGCCATCTTCAGCCCGCTGGAAGCCCGCCACGCACTTGACCAGCGTGCTTTTGCCCGCGCCGTTTTCACCCAAGAGCGCATGCACGGTGCCGGGTTCCACCCGCATCGTCACGGCATCCATGGCCGTGAAGCTGCCAAAGCGCTTGGTGAGGTTGTAAGTTTCAAGCAGCAGCGCGCCGGTGGCCGGCTTGGGCTGCGGGATGAGCTTAGAGACGCTCACGCGGGTGTTCAGGCGCGTGCCAAGTTGGATGTTAAGGCGATGGCCTCCAGCAACGCCAGCGACGTGGCGTGCGCGCCAAACACGCCACCCTGCATGGTGATCATTTTCAGCGCGGCCAGGTGGTTGCCATGATCTGTTGCTGCTGTGCAGTCAGACAGCACCAGGCACTCTAAGCCCCGGTCGTTGGCGTCGCGCAGAGTGGTGTGCACACACACGTCGGTGGTGATGCCCGCCAAAATCAAATTTGTGATGCCGCGTGTGCGCAGCACCATTTCAAGATCAGTCGCGTAAAAAGAGCCCTTGCCGGGTTTGTCAATCACCACTTCACCGGGCAGCGGGGCCAGCTCGGGGATGATCTCCCAGCCCGGCTCGCCGCGCACCAGAATGCGGCCGCACGGGCCGTCATCGCCAATGCCCACACCGCCCGTGCCGATCTGGCGTGAGCGCCAGCGCTTGTTGGCGGGCAGATCGCTCAAATCGGGCCGATGCCCCTCGCGCGTGTGGATGATGGGCCAGTCCGCCTGGCGCAGCGCGGCCACCAGCTTGACCAAAGGAGCAATCGGTGCGCGCGTGAGCGAAATGTCGTAGCCCATTTTGTCCACGTAGCCGCCCACGCCACAGAAGTCGGTCTGCATGTCGATCACGATCAGCGCGGTGTTGGCCGCGTGCAGATCGCCGTTGTAGGGCCAGCAGTACGGGTTGGCCTGGACGAAATGGCTGGGGCGTTGCATGACAAGGCTTTCAGGCAGCTATTTTCAACACGATGGGCTGTGAATCCGGCACCAGCGCGTGCGCCTCAGGCCCTTTGTAGCTGCGCGTGGGGGCCTCAAATCCGCAGGGCGTGCCGTCCGTCACCTGCACACCCCACGGCAGCTGGTACTGGCCCGCCGCCATGTCGTGCATGTAGGTGTAGGGGCAATCCTGCGCGCCGCCCTTCACCGCCACATAGCCCCGGTGGTAGAGCTGGTACATGTTGTTCTCCACGCCCCAGCCGCTGCGGGCTTCGCGCACCAGGTCGGGCCGGACCTCGGCGGTGATGATCTCGTCGACCCGGCCACCGCCTTCAACCATGACGGTGCCATCAAAGTGGCAGAACATGCCTTCGCCCATCGAGTCAAAGCTGCCGTCGCTGCCGCACATGCACACGCTGGCGGTGTAAGCAAGATTGCAAAACGCGTTGGCCTGGTTGGTGATTTTCCAGGCGTGGCGGATGGGTGCGGTGTAGCCTGCCGTGCGCAGGATGACTTCGGCACCCTTGTACGCGGCCTCGCGCGCCATCTCGGGGAACATGCCGTCATGGCAGATGATGAGCGCGATGCGGCTGCCGTTGGGCCCGTCGCACACCGGCACGCCCAGATTGCCGGGCTCCCACGGCTCCACCGGCACCCAGGGATGCAGCTTGCGGTAGTAGAGCTTGATGCTGCCCGTGTCGTCAATGATCAAACCGCTGTTGTAAGGGTTGCCGCCGGGGTTGGCTTCCATGATCGAAAAGCAGCCCCAGATTTTATTGGCAAGGCAGGCCTGCTTGAAGGCCGCCACCTCGGGGCCATCCAGTGCGCACATGATGGCGGGTTGGGTGTCCATGCTCAGCCCGTGCAATGAATACTCAGGGAACACCACCAGGTCCATCGTGCCCTGGTTGCGCCGGGCTTTGGCCACCAGCTCGCAGATGCGCTGCGTCTGCGCGGCCAGATGCGCCGGGGTTTGCACCACAGGCAGTTGCAACTGCACCAGGCCGATGACCACGCCGTGTTTTGATTTGTTCAGTCCGCCAAGTCCACTCATTGACTGCTCCGTTCTTGATTGGGTTTTAAATTGGGTTCTATCGTGTTGAAGACAACTCACCCGGGCTGCCCTGCGCCCTGCTTCCGGGCTTGCAGGTCGCAACCAGTATCAGCAGGGTGAGCACATACGGCACGGTGTTGAACAGGTGGTAGCCCCAGCTGATGCCCGCAGATTGCAAGGCCGGGCCAATCGCGCCCGCACCGCCAAACAGGGCCGCTGCACCGATGCAGCGCAACGGGCTCCAGCGCGCGAAGATCACCAGCGCCACGGCAATCAGCCCCTGACCGCTGGAGATGCCCTCGTTCCAGCTACCGGGGTAAAACAGCGTGAGCGATGCACCACCCAGCCCGGCAATCATGCCGCCCAGCGTGGTGGCTGCCAGCCGAATCCCGCCAACCGAGTAGCCCAATGCGCGCGCTGCATTGGCCGAGTCGCCCGCCATGCGCACCAGCAAACCATAGCGCGTGCGCTTGAAGCCCCACCAAAGCAACCCCGCCAGCACCAGGCCCACTGGCAGCAGCATGTTGACTTGCAGCGCTGCGCGCACGGCCGACGAGTTGCTCCACAGGCCCAGCTCAATGGCCGGGATTTGCGGCGCTTGCGGCTGGATGAGCGGCTTGCCAAAATAAAACGCCAGGCCCGTGCCCAGCAGCATGAGCGCGATGCCGGTCGCCACATCGTTGACGCGCGGCAGGGAGCACAGCACGCCGTGCAATGCCGCCAGCAAGCCCCCGGCAACGGCGCCCGCCAATACGCCCAGCCAAGGCGAGCCGCTCAGATACGCACCGCCAAACGCCGACATGGCTGAGAGCACGAGCACGCCTTCCAGCCCCAGGTTGATGCGGCCTGATTTTTCCGTCAGGCACTCGCCCAGGCTCACAAACAAAAACGGCACGCCCACCCGCAAGGCCCCGCCGACGATGCCCGCGATCAACGCGATCCACTGGTCAGCGGTCATGCGGTTTTCTCACCGAGGGTAACTTGGGCCGGGCTTGGCCCCGAGGCTTGCCGTAGCTTGCCTGAATGCCGCTGCCAGTCCACATCCCGCAAGGCCTCACTCGCCAATATCAGCACAAACGAGATGCCTTGCAGCACCAGCACCGACGCATCGGGCAGGCCCAGGCGGCGTTGCAGCAAGCTGCCGGCCGCGCCAAAGCCGCCAAATAGAATAGCCACCGGAACGATCGCCAGCGGATGGTGGCGCGCGATGAACGACACCAAAATGCCGGCGTAGCCATAGGCCGCAATCAGCGACGCATTGGCGCTGGTGTGCACGGCCGCCACCTCCACCGCACCGGCCAGGCCCGCGCAGGCACCGCCCAGCGCGCAGGCGAGCAAAATCAGTTTCGACGCAGGCAGCCCCATCAGTTGCGCAGTGCGCGGGTTGCCGCCCACCACGCGCACCGAAAAGCCTGACGCCGTCCAGCGCATCCACAGGGCCAATGCCACACAGGCCAGCACGCCCAGCACCAGACCCCAATGCACATCAGACCCCAAAATGCCGCCAATGCGCATGCCCTCGGGCAACGCAAAGGTAGAAGGCTTGTTCAAGCTTGACGGGTCGCGCAACGGGCCTTCCACCAGGTGCTTGAACAGGCCAATGGCGATGTAGGCCAGCAGCAGGCTGCTGATGGTCTCGTTGATGCCCCGGTACTGGCGCAGCCAACCGGCCAGCGCGACCCACAGTGCGCCCGCCGCTGCACCCGCCACACAGATCACTACCGTGCCAACCATGTTGCCGGGCAGAGGCACAAGATAAGGCAGTGCGGCAGAGGCCAGCCCGCCCAGCACCAGCGCGCCCTCCCCGCCAATGATGACCAGCCCCGCGCGCGCGGGAATCGCTACACACAACGCGGTCAACATCAGCGGCGCGGACCGCTGCAAGGTGTTTTGCCACGAGAACCAGTCACCAAACGCGCCCTTGAACAGCAGCAGCCATACCTCTACCGGGCTGACCCCCGCAAACGCAACCATCAGGCCAAACACCAGCAGCGCGCCGCATATGGCGGCCACCGGCAAGGCGATGTCGGTCAGCGTGTCACGCATGAGTTCGGACCCAAGCGACGGGGGTGGTTCATATACTCCCTACCACGCCTTCAACCAGGTAGTTCATGCCCTCCAGCGTCAGGTCCGTCTGCTTGAGCATCTTGCCTGCCGGAATGATTTCCTTGCCCTTGTTGTCCTTCAGCGGGCCCTTGAAAATGTCGAAGCTGCCCGCGACCATCCTGGCCTTGACGTCGTCGGCATTCTTTTTGGCGGCGTCGCTCACCATCGGGCCGTAGGCCGACATCTTGACGTAGCCTTCCTTGAGGCCGCCACGGATGAAGTTGGGGTGGGGCTTGCCGCTTCGCGCGGCGTCTACAAACGTGGTGTATGCCGTAAGCCAATTCCACTCTGCGCCCGACAGGTAGGCGTTGGGGGCCAGCTTGGCTTGGCTTGCGTGGTAGCCGCAGACCATCTTGCCGCGCTTGGCAGCGGTTTCCACCACCACTTTGGGGCCGTCCACGTGCATGGTGAACACGTCGCAGCCCTGGTCGGCCAGGCTGTTGGTGGCCTCGGCTTCCTTGACGGCCATAGACCAGTCGCCGGTGAAAATCACGTTGCAGGTGATGCCGGGCTTGACGGACCGCGCGCCCAGCAGGTAGGCGTTGATGTTGCGCAGCACTTGGGGAATCGGCTTGGCCGCCACAAAGCCGATCTTGCCGCTCTTGCTCATGTGCCCTGCAAGTACCCCGTTGAGGTATTGGCATTCGTCGATGTAGCCGAAATAGCTGGCGGTGTTTTTCGGATGCTTGCCCTCGGTCCACATGCCGCCGCAGTGGGAGAAACGCACCTCGGGGTATTTGGCGGCAACGGCCAGCATGTGCGGATCAAAATAGCCAAACGAGGTAGGCAAAATGAGCGACGCGCCATCCTGCGCAATCATGCCGGTCATGGTTTTTTGCACGGCCGCCGTCTCGGGCACGTTTTCTTCTTCCACCACCTTGATTCCGGGCATCTTCTTGAGCGCTGTTGCGGCCTCGGCCTGCGCCTGGTTGTAGCCGTAGTCGTCACGCGGGCCGACATAGATCACGCCGACGGTGATGGGTTTTTGCGCGAGTGCGAGTGCGTTCCAGCCGCTCAGGGTGCCCGCTGCGCCAAGCGCGGCCAGGGATTTGAGGGAATCACGACGGTTCAGGTTGCTCAGGCTCATGGGAATCTCCAGGGGTTGGTTTAGGTGACGGGTCGGTCGAAAGAAACAGGAAACGAAAAAATGATCAAGTGAGGCATGCAAGAGAGGCGGCGGAAAATGCAGAGCGCTTCAAAACAGTGCAAAAAAAATGATCCATCTTGGATACAAGATCGTGCGCAAGAAACATGCCTGCATCAAAACGGCGAACTTAAAGCGGCAAACTTAAACCGGCGGGCGCGTCAAATGCGCAACGCCAGCGTTCTGCAAGACCTGCGCCGCACGAAAGGCCAGGTCTTCGCGCCAGGGGGCCGCAATGATTTGCACCGCAATGGGCAGGCCACCGGCCTCGGCGGGCCACATCGGTGCAGCCACCACCGGGCAGCCCGCCAATGAGATGGGCTGCGTCAACAGCCCCATCGCGGCGCGGCAGGGCTGCTGCGTGCCATTGATTTCCAGCCATTCGGTTCCGATCACCGTCGCGCCGACCGGCGTGGCGGGGGCCAGCAAAATGTCCCAGTGTTTAAAAAGCTCACGCACGCGGTCGCGGTACATGCGGCGAAAACGCTGCGCCCGCAAATACCAGGCCACCGGTTGCAATGCGCCCGCCACGAAGCGGTCTACCGACAGCGGCTCAAAGTCCCCCAGGCGGGTGCGCAGGTCGGGCAAATGCAGGCTGCCCCCCTCGCTGGCCGTGATAATGAAAGCCGCCGCACGGCCCAGCGCTGCGTCGGGCCATTGCACGTTGTCTACCGCACCCAGGACTTTTGCAGCAAGCTGCGCCGCCTCGCGTGCGGGCTGCGTGGCGTTGTCATGAAAATAGCCATCCAGCAAGCCGATGCGCAAACCCTCGCAGCCCTGCGACAGGCTGCCCATCACCGGTTGCACCTGCTGAATTGACTGAATCTGGCAACCCGGGTCCAGCGGGTCGGGCGATTGCAGCGCGTCATAGGCCAGTGCCAGGCTTTCAACCGAATCCGCCAGCGGCCCCAAATGGTCAATGCTGTGAACAAACGGGTAACTGCCCCGGCGCGAAAGTCGGCCAAAGGTCGGCTTCAAACCCCATACGCCGCACAGCGACGCAGGCACGCGGATGGACCCGTTGGTGTCGGAGCCCAGCGCAATGGGCACCTGCCCCGCTGCCACGGCCGCGCCAGAGCCACCCGACGAGCCCCCTGCTATGCGCGACAGATCATGCGGGTTGTGGCACGGGCCGTAGTAGGTGTTTTCGGTGGTGAAGCCATAGGCGTACTCGTCCATGTTGAGCGAGCCGAGCAGCACGGCCCCGGCGGCCTCCATGCGCATCACCAAAAAAGCGTCTTGCGCGGCGGGCGGGTTGCTGCGGTTGATTTTGGAGCCTGCCAGCGTGACCCCGCCCTGCACGTCAAACAGGTTCTTCACCGCATACGGCACGCCCGCCAGCGGTGGCAAGGCCTCGCCCCGTGCGTGCATAGCATCGACCTCGGCGGCCTTGCGGCGTGCCCGCGCGTAGTGCTTGCCGGTGAAGGCGTTGATTTGCGCATCAGTCGCTTCAATGCGCGCGATGCTGGCCTCAAGCGCCTCCGCTGCGCTCAACTCGCCAGCGGCAATCGCGCGGGCCAGCGCATGTCCTGTCAATTCAGTTTTTCCGTTTACTATGATTGTCATA
>JAYVNK010000502.1:0-3059 GCA_043758475.1 Comamonadaceae bacterium
GTGCTCAAACTGCGCATTGCGATCCGGATGGCCGGACCCCTCGCGCGTCTTGCGATTGACCTGAAGGCTGTAGCCCAAGCTCTGTAGAACTTCGCTCACGGTTTGGTGACTGACCGGGTGACCTTGCCGATTCAACTCGGCGGCCAGGGTGCGAACACTCTTGCAGGTCCAGCGCAACGGCGACATCGGATCGCCTCGGGTCGCGGGCTCCACCAACTCTTCGAGCGCCGGGCATAAGCCCGTGTCCGCATCCGTCAAACGCGGGCGGCCAGCACCATTGCGGCGCACCCGATGCTTGGGCGCCATTGATACGAGTTGGCTCGCCTCGCTCAACTCCTTCATTCCGGCTGTGATCGTCGGACGCGTCAGGCCGATCGCTCGCGCCACCATGCTGACTCCCCCATATCCAAGTGCACGAGCTTCAGTCGCAGCCCAGAGCCGGCGCATCTGTTCGTCCATCACGCCACGCAGCGCTTCGAACTTCTCGGCAATCCGTACCTCATCATCATCCATTCCGTGATGCTAAGGGATTTCATCCAGGTTGTAAAACTAATTTTCTGACGGCACCTAAGGTTTGCGTCCAGCGGCTGCATACAACTCCGCCAGTGGCACCATGCGACCGTGCAGCGGCAGGATGCGCTCTACGTTGAGCTTGAGGCGCTCGATGTTTTGCACCAGGTTGACGTTGTTGCCATTGGGTTGGGCAGGTGGCGCGGCACCGGGCGCGCCAGGCGTGTACGCGTCGGCCTCAATGAGCAATTTCTCGGCAGGAAGGTACACCATCAAAAAGCCCTGGGCGTGTACGCTGCCTTCAATGAAATACACCTCAACCACACGCTTGCCGTCGGTGAACACGCGTTTGCCGTCAACACCCGACACAGTCGCCCGCTTGCCGGATTTCTCAAACGCATCGGGGCTGATGCGGTTTGGGTTGGCCATGATGCGCTCAAAGTAAGGCCGTGCCTGCGCGCTTGCAATGATCTCGGCCCCTTCCGCCGCCGCCGTGCGCAGGCCGCCGGCGTGGTCAAAATGGTGGTGCGAGTTGACTACGTAGCGGACGCCTTTGCCGGGCACCAGTTTTTTCACCTCGGCCATCAGCGGCGCGGCCCGCCCGTCAAACAGCGGGCTCTCGACCAGCATCATGTGGTCGGCCATTTCAATCGCCACACTGTTGTGCGAGCCGCCGGCCATGAACCACACGCCGTCGGCGGCCTTGTCTGCAGTCACGCGCTCAGGTGCAGTTGCGGCGGCAGTGACCAGTGCGGGCACCTCAATCTCGCTCGGCTGGTTGGTCTGCACCTCGTTGATGGCAACATCCAGCACCTCAAACCCGCCCATGTTTTGCCGGATGCGGGTGGGAAACTTCACGCCGCCAAAGTCTTTGTAGTCGGAATACCAGGTGACGGTGGCCGTGTCGCCCATCACCGGGTTGGGCTGCACGGACTCAACCCGCTCCACCAAGTTGTCAGCGTTGATGAAGGCGGTGGCCGTGAACATGCCTGCCTGCGTGAATGAGACCTCAGTCAGCGTCTTGCCGCCTTCATTGCGGGCTTGCGCAGTGGCGTTATTTTTGAGCGCGGCCTTGATGACGCCATGCGGCGAGGTCCACAAATCATGCACCCGGCCACTCACCGCCAGAATGGCGGGCACGGGTGCCGGGCCAGCCATATTCCAGGCCGATGCTCCGCGCAGCAGGCCGGTGGTCCGCTGCTCACCAGTGCCCATCAGCGGCGCAGCGCCGCCACCCGTGGGCTCGGCCCGGTTTTGTGCGATGTCCTGGCGTAACGCGGCGTTTTCATAGTCGGCCACGCGGGCAAAACTGGTCAGGTTGACTTTGGGCCAGGCCATGCCCGGCTGGTAGGCCTGGCCAAACTGGCCGGCCGTGCCGCTGCCGGCGAAGCGGATCGATTTGAGGGTCGCACCGCCCATGGCCTGGTCTGCGCGGGCCAAAGCAGCCTGGGGATCGGCAGCTTGCATGCCTGCGCAGCCGGCCAGGCCCACGGAAATGCTCCCCGCCAGCATGGCGTATAAAAGGGGTTGGGAAAAATACTTTGGGTTCACGACAATCTCCTATGGTTTGAATTTTTTGCGCGTACTGCAAAATTCGCAATACGCTTCGTTGTGAACCGCATCCCACCCAAAAGTTTCACTCACTGACCTAGGAAAAACCCCCATGAATACTTCCATGACCGATCTCTTTTCTCTCAAAGGCCGCACCGCACTGATCACCGGTGGCTCACGCGGCATTGGCCGCATGATTGCCGCCGGGTTTTTGGCCCAAGGCGCGCGCGTCTATATCTCGGCGCGCAAGGCGGCGGTGTGCGACCAGACCGCCAAAGAACTCTCTGCCCACGGATTTTGCGTGTCCCTGCCGGGCGACGTGGCCACCGTGGGGGGTGCCAAGGCGCTGGCCGCTGCCTTTGCCTCGCGCGAAGAAAAACTCGACATTCTGGTCAACAACGCTGGAGCCGCCTGGGGCGCAGAATTTGACGGTTTTCCCGAAGCCGGGTGGGACAAGGTGGTCGATACCAATCTCAAAGCGCCGTTCTTTTTGACCCAGGCGCTCATCGCCCAATTGCGCAAAGCAGGCGAGTCGCATTGCGCCAAAGTCATCAACATCGCGTCGATTGACGGCATCTCGGTCAACCCGCTGGAAACCTATTCCTATGCGGCCAGCAAGGCCGGGCTGATCCAGCTCACCCGTCGCATGGCGCTGCGCCTGATCAAGGACAACATCGTGGTCACCGCCATCGCGCCGGGTGCGTTTGCGTCAGACATGAACCGCGATGCGCGCGACCATGGCCCGGAGGTGTCGGCCCGCATTCCGTCCGGCCGCATCGGCACCGACGAAGACATGGCTGGCGCTGCCATTTACCTGGCCTCGCGGGCTGGTGACTACGTGGTGGGGTCGACATTGGTGGTGGATGGCGGGGTTACTCACGCTAGGTGATGTATTGGGCCGCTAGTCTTACTGTGTCATAAAATATGCTATTATTAGCGTAGCCTATTTTGAGGGAGAACGCGATGGGAATATCCGAGGAGTTCAATCGATACGTTGC
>JAYVNK010000503.1:0-3058 GCA_043758475.1 Comamonadaceae bacterium
AACACCCGTCTGCTCTTTGATTACCTGCGGATGACAAAAAACTCTACTCGGCAAGCCGCCGCTTGATCATCTGAGCGAGAACAAATTTACCGTGACTCGGTCCTACTCAGACCTTGACATGCTTGTTTCATCTGCGCAAGCTTTTGATTGGCGCATCCGGGCCGATCTGGCGGAAGCCTTCGGGGCCAGTGATTTGCCTTTTCGGGTCGACGTAGTGGAAGAATCCCGTTTGCCGCCTGGCATGGCGGCGTGCGTGCTGGCGGAAAGTCAACCGCTTTAGTGTTTAAGCTTTCATGCCCAATCCCGTAGAATCAAGCACCGGGCCCAAGCATTTGTGGCCCGTTTTTTTTGGCGACACATGTTTTGGGCGATGCATGTTGGCCATACAGGAGTTCAGGCCATGGAAATTTTTGACTACGACAACATTTTGCTGCTGCCCCGCAAGTGCCGGGTGGAAAGCCGCTCGGAATGCGACGCCAGCGTGACGCTCGGTGGGCGGAGCTTTCGCCTGCCGGTGGTGCCGGCCAACATGAAGACCGTAGTGGATGAATCCATCTGCATCTGGCTGGCGCAAAACGGCTATTTTTATGTGATGCACCGGTTTGACCTGGACAACCTTGCGTTTGTGAAATCCATGAAGGCCCAGGGCCTGTTCGCATCGATTTCGCTGGGGGTGAAAAAGCCGGACTACGACACGGCGGACGAGCTTGCCACCTTGAACATGGTGCCCGAATACATCACCATCGACATTGCCCACGGCCATGCCGACAGCGTGAAAAACATGATTGCGCACCTGCGCAGCAAGATGCCGTCCACCTTCATCATTGCCGGCAACGTGGCCACGCCCGAGGCGGTAATTGATCTCGAAAACTGGGGAGCCGACGCCACCAAGGTGGGCGTGGGTCCTGGCAAAGTCTGTATCACCAAACTCAAGACCGGCTTTGGCACGGGCGGCTGGCAGCTCTCAGCGTTGAAGTGGTGCGCGCGCGTAGCCACCAAACCCATCATTGCGGATGGCGGCATCCGCGACCATGGCGACATTGCCAAGAGCATCCGCTTTGGTGCGTCGATGGTGATGATTGGCGCGCTGTTTGCAGGCCACGAAGAGTCCCCAGGCAAAACAGTCGAAGTGGACGGCACGCTGTTCAAGGAATACTACGGCTCAGCCAGCGACTTCAACAAGGGCGAGTACAAGCACGTTGAGGGCAAGCGCATTCTGGAGCCGATCAAGGGCAAACTGGCTGACACGCTGATTGAGATGGAGCAGGACGTGCAAAGCTCCATCAGCTATGCAGGCGGCAAAAAACTGATGGACATCCGCAAGGTGAATTACGTGACCCTGGGTGGGGACAATGCAGGCGAACATCTGTTGATGTGAGCCCGTGCAACGTGGTTCAGGTGTCCTTGAAGTCCTGCACACCCCTGGTGCGCGAGTCAGCAAACAGGGTCTTCAGGGCGCTGCAATACTCCAGCCAAAGCGAGATTGGAGCGGACTCGAACAAGCGCTCGAAGTCAGCGGAGGACGTGACGAAGGGTGGGACGAGGGGTGTTGCCAATGACATGCCTGAATTCTCCAGGCCCACATTGTCCATCAAAGCACTTCAGCCCGTGACAGTTGAATGTGACGGGCTGATTAAGTCTGACCATGGCGGCACTTGGGGCCGCGCAATCCAGCGTTTGAGTTCAGGCGCTGCGGACAGGCCGCTTCTTCGCATCACGTGGCACAAACACCTTGCCGCCGTTGCCCATGCTGGCCGTCTTCACGCCCATCGGCTTGCCGGACGCGGGTTTGCCAAAGGCGGGTTTGCGGTCTGCAAAATCGCCACGCGGTGCGCCAGCGAAATCACGGTCGCCTGCCGGATGCCGAGGGGCGGGAGAATGACGGCCACCGGCGAAATTGCGATCGCCTGAGTTCCGGTCGCCTGAAAAATTGCGGTCGCCTGCGAAGCGATCATTGAAACCGCCCTTGCGCTCGTAGCTGAAGCCGCCTTCACCACCAGCGCCACCTGCTGCGTCACGAGGGGCACCAAAGTTTTGTCCTGAAAAGCCCCCTCCACCACTGCGCTGGGCACCGAAACCACCTGCACGGCCACCCGAGTTGCGGTCACGCGGCGCGAAGTTGCCGCCACCACCAAAACCGCCCCTATCGCCGCCCCGGTCGCCACGGCCACCAAAGTTGCCAGATGGGCGCGAATCAGGAATGCGCTGCTTGGGTTCCAGGCCGGGCACGACTTCAGACTTGATAGGCTGGCGCGTGTAGCCCTCAATGTCAAAAATCTTGCGGCGGTCCCTGACTTCAGCAAACGTCACGGCAATGCCGTCACGCCCGGCCCGGCCCGTGCGGCCAATGCGGTGCGTGTAGTCTTCGGCCTTCATCGGCAAACCAAAATTGAATACGTGGCTGATGGTGGGCACGTCAATGCCGCGCGCAGCCACGTCGGTGGCGACCAAAATCTGCACATGGCCTTCGCGCAAGGCCATCAAGCGGCGGTTGCGCAGGCCCTGGTTCAAGGCACCGTGCAACGCGACAGCGCTGAAACCGTCTTGTTGCAAGTCATTGGCCAAACCATCGCACTCAATTTGCGTGCTGGCAAACACAATCGCCTGGTTGATGGTGGTGTCGCGCAACCAGTGGTCGAGCAACTTGCGTTTGTGCTGCTGGTTATCGGCCCAGAACAGCACTTGTTTGATGTTCTGATGCTTCTCCTGCGGCGAATCGATCTGGAGGCGCTGGGGTTCGCGCATCACACGGGTCGCCAGTTGCTGGATGCGCGCAGCGAGAGTGGCGCTGAACATCATCGTCTGCTTGCGCTCTATCGTGAGCTGGTTGACTTCGGCCAGATCATCGGCAAAGCCGAGGTCCAGCATGCGGTCGGCTTCATCAACCACCAAAAATTGGACTTGGTCCAGCTTGATCTGCATGGAGCGTTGCAGGTCCAGCAAACGGCCTGGGGTTGCGACGACCAGATTGGCATTTTGAAGCTTGGCGATTTGCAACTGGTAAGGCATTCCGCCCACCACGTTGGCGATGCGCAGGCCACGGCAATGCTGCACCAGG
>JAYVNK010000504.1:0-9498 GCA_043758475.1 Comamonadaceae bacterium
TGCTGGCCGTTTGTGATCGTGATGATCTTTGTGCTGGGGCTGCTGATCGTGTTCCCAGGCCTCAGTCTGTGGCTGCCTTCGCTGATGAAGTAGCTGGCCCCGGGACAGTTGAAGCAGTCGATGCAGCTGCGGCGGTTGCAACCGCAAGTTCTGGCGCACGGACGTGCACAACGCGCTGCGGGTACGGAATTTCGATGTCATGCTCCCGCAGCGATTTGAGAATTTCAAGATTGATCTTTGAGCGCAGGTTAAGTTGGCCATTTTCCGGGTCGGCCTGCCAGTAGCCTAAAGTGAATTCCAGCCCATCCGCGCCAAATGCGGACAACGCCACCTGCGGCTCGGGGTCGCGCAGCACCCTGGGCTGGTTCACCGCCGCCTGGCTCAGCAGGCGGATTACAAGATCAACGTCACTGTCGTATCCGACTGACACCACGGTGGACTGCCACACCCGGGAATCGGACAGCGACAGGTTCTCTACCCGGTTGCTGATCAGCATTTCGTTAGGCACGATCGACTCGCGCCCAGTCAGGGAGCGGATGACGGTGTAGCGCGCATTGATGTCGGTGATGCGCCCTTCAAAGCCATCCACCTTGACATTGTCGCCAATGCGCAGGCTGCGCTCGGCCAGGATGACGAAGCCGCTGACGTAATTGGCCGCCAGCTTTTGCAGGCCAAACCCGATGCCCACGCCAATCGCCCCGCCCAGCACTGACAGCGCCGTGAGGTCAATGCCGACCGCAGACAGCGCCAGCAGCAGGCCAACAAACATCAGCAGCGCGCGCACGGAGTTGCTGATGGCCTTGCGCAGGGACAGTTCCCCGCCGGTGGCCGACTTCAGAAGGCGTGACTCGATCGAAGACGATATCCACAAAGTCACGATCAGCACAATGGCGGCCGTCAGCGCACCCTCAATGATGTTGCGCACTGACAGCTTGGCACCGCCCACTTTCCAGGTGATCTGGTCCAGCTCTTCCAGCAGCACGGGCAGCAGGCCACTGACCCACAGCACCATGGCAATCCACGCCACCCAGGAGATGGTGCGCTCCAGCACCCGCACCAGGGGCGAGTTGGTGAATGCCGCCTGCAACACCTTCACACCCAGCCGGATTACCGCCAGCGATATCAGGACCGGTATGGCAACCTGAAAAAGCGCCAGGGGAATGCGCTGCGCCAGCAGCCCTTTTGCAGCGTAGGCGAAGCTCAACAGCACCAGTGGAAACAGCACGCCATCAACGATCTGGCGGCCAAACAGGATGGACTTTTCGCCAGTCGCCCCGGTTGCACGGCGAAACAGCCAGACCAAACCCCAGGCCAGCAGCAGGCAGCCCGCCAGCGTTGCCAACTCGGTCAGCACTGTGGGCTTGGTAAGCGCCGCGAACCAGGCGTCAAAATCAATGATGGGTGGGACCGCTGCGGTTACTTTGGCCATAAGCCGCTCAGAGGTCGGCCAGCACGCGGATGTGCGCCTCAACACTGCGCCCCAGCGCGCTGAGCGCGTAGCCACCTTCCAGGCACGACACAATGCGCTTCTTGGAATGCCGCCGTGCAACATCCTTGATGCGGTCGGTGATCCACGCGTAGTCCTGCTCCACCAGGCCCATTTGCCCCAGATCGTCTTCGCGGTGCGCATCAAAACCTGCGCTGATGAAAATCATCTCGGGGCGGTGGGCTTCCAGGCGCGGGATCCAGTGCGCCTCAACCAGCTCACGCACGGCCGAGCCCTTGGTATAGGCGGGCACGGGCACGTTGACCAGGTTGCTGGCGTCTGACTGCGATCCGCCGTAGGGGTAAAACGGGTGCTGGAAAAAACTGACCATCAGAATGCGCCCGTCGCCTGCCACGATGTCTTCGGTGCCGTTGCCGTGGTGCACGTCAAAATCGACAATCGCCACGCGTTGCAGGCCGTGGCGCGCAAGCGCATATTTGGCAGCAATTGCCACGTTGTTGAAAAAGCAGAAGCCCATGGCCTTTTCGCGGCAGGCATGGTGGCCCGGCGGGCGCACGGCGCAAAACGCGTTTTCCAGCTCACCGGCCATCACCGCGTCGGTGGCCGCCAAGGCAGCGCCAGCAGCGCGCAGGCTGGCGTCCCAAGTGCTGATGTTCATGCAGGTGTCAGGGTCAATCTGCACGTGTTCGGGGCCACCGGCTGCGATTTCTTCCGCCAGCCCGTCGCTCAAGCCACGCAGGGCGGCCACGTGCATGCGGCCATGCGCCAGTTCCAGGTCGCCCAGCGGGGCCACGGGTGCCTCACGCCGGTCCAGCGCGTCGCCTACACCCGAGACCAGCAAACGGTCCTCAATGGCGTCCAGGCGCTGTGCACATTCGGGGTGCCCTTGGCCCATATCGTGTTTGCGGCAGTCGGGGTGGGTAAAGTATCCGGTCTTGTTCACAATGCGTCAATGTCCAACTATTTCGGGTAACGTCTAGCGATGGATTCACAACAAAAACTCAAATCGCTGGTAAATCAGCTTAACACGGTGATTGTCGGCAAAGCCGCCCAGATACAGGACTGCGTGGCCTGCCTGCTGGCCGGGGGCCACCTGCTGATTGAAGACGTGCCAGGGGTGGGCAAGACCACCCTGGCGCACGCGCTGGCCAAGACCTTTGGCCTGCAATTTTCCAGAGTGCAGTTCACCTCAGATTTAATGCCCAGCGACCTGTCGGGCGTGTCCATCTACGAGCGCGGCAAGGAGGCCTTTGTGTTCCATCCCGGCCCGATTTTCGCGCAGGTGCTGCTGGCCGATGAGATCAACCGGGCCAGCCCCAAAACACAGAGCGCCTTGTTAGAGGCAATGGAAGAAAAACAGGTCACGGTGGAGGGCGAAACACGCGCCCTGCCCTCGCCATTTTTTGTGATTGCCACGCAAAACCCGCACGACCAGCTAGGCACCTACGCGCTGCCGGAATCGCAACTGGACCGGTTTTTGATGCGCATCTCTCTCGGTTACCCGGACCGCGCAGCCGAGCGTGAGTTGCTGGCCGGGCACGACCGCCGCGATTTGGTGGACGCGTTGCAAAGCCTGCTCACGCAGCAGGAACTCAAAGCCCTGCAGCAGCAGGTGCTGGCCATCCACGCGGCCCCGCCTTTGCTCAACTACGTGCAGGATTTGATAGCAGCCAGCCGCACCGGCAAATGGTTTTTGCAGGGTTTGAGCCCGCGTGCCGGCATTGCCGTGATCCGCGCCGCCAAAGCGCAGGCCCTGCTCTGCGGGCGCGACTACGTGGCCCCTGACGACGTTCAGGCTGTTCTGCCGCAGACCATTGCACACCGGCTCATCCCCGTGGGCGACGCAGGCCGGGGCTCAGTGGAGCAAGTGCGGGCGATGCTGGAGGCGGTGGCGCTGCCGTGATTTCCGCTACCGTTGCTTCCCTGCCGGAGTTGCCTAACCCGCTGGTTCGCCCGCTCGCCCACATCCGTGCCCGCTTGCAGCGCTGGTTTCAATCGCGCCTGCCGCTGAGCGACAGCATCCTGCTTACGCAGCGCAACGTTTACATCCTGCCCACGTGGCCCGGTTTCATGCTGGGTGCCACGCTGCTGGTGCTGCTGGTGGCATCCATCAATTACCAGCTCAACCTGGGTTATCTGCTGACGTTTCTGCTGGCTGGCAGCGCGGTGGTAGGCATGCACGTGTGCCATGGCACCCTGCGCGGGTTAACTATGAATTTAATAGCTCCTGATGCAAATTACACGGGGGCTATCACCATAATTGGCATCAATCTGGTGAGCGAAAGGCGCTCTGCGCGGCATGGCATCGGCATGCGCGTGCTGGGGACAGACAAGGAAACGCCCCATTGGGTGTGGACCGACGTGCCCGCGCAGGGCAGTTGCACGGTGCACGTGGCCTTCAAGCCGGAGCGCCGTGGCCTGCACCGCGTGCCAACGCTCACGGCAGAGACACGGTTTCCCCTGGGCACGTTTCGCGTGTGGACGGTCTGGCGACCGGCCGCGCAGGTGCTGGTGTACCCGGCGCCCGAGCCTCATGCCCCGCCACTGCCTGCTGGCGAGCCACGCGCTGGTGGCGCGCAAGCCACGCATTTGCATGCCACGGGTGAATACGACGGCGTGCGGGCCTACCGACGCGGCGACCCGCTCAAACTCGTAGTCTGGAAAAAAGCTGCCAAGGCCGATGAGCTGGTCAGCCGGGACGCGCAGCAGGCGCAGCAGTTTGAGCTGTGGCTCGACTTTGCGCACACGGGAATATCGGCCACCGAACACAAACTGTCCCGCCTGTGCGCCTGGGTGCTGGAGGCCGACAAACGCGGCCTCGACTATGGGTTGCGATTGCCGGGTCTGGAGGTCAAACCGTCATCCGGATTGGCACACAAGAAGCGGTGCCTGGAGGCGCTGGCATTGCATTGACCCTGCGCCCAACCACACTCTGCGCTGCCGTGCTGCTTTCGCCCGCACTTCGCCTGCGCCCGCGTTTTGAGAGCCTGAGCGGGAGTTGCGTCCTGATCGCTGGAGCAGTGAAATGCGCAACTGGACACCCGTCAGCGCGGTCACACTCAATCCGGAGCGCGAATCAGTGATCAATCTGCAATTAGCGCAGCACGATTTTCAGCCTTTGGCTGCATAAATGAGGCGACAACTCCCAGAGCGCGTGATCCGCGTGAGCTACGCCTGGCGCGGCGCGGCACGGCAAAAGCAAGCCAGGGCCGCGCTTTGCAATGATGGCTCCAACCGCTGCAAAGCCCGGCCATACGCGGCGCTCTGCTGCTGCATCGCGGGCTGTAGTGTCGTCTTCAGTCTGCACCATGGCCGGGGCGTGTAAAGTGCAAGGCATACCAAGATAACTGGAGAATCAAACCGTGCCCAAAACCAAACCTGCATCCAAACCCAAATCCAAAGTCACAATCCCCCGAGCTGCGAAGCACTTCGCCGTGGTGGGGGCCGGCATGGCTGGCATTGCCTGCGCGCGCACGCTGGCGCAGGCCGGGCACCGCGTGACGGTCTTTGAGAAGAGTGCGGGGCTAGGTGGACGGATGGCCACGCGGCGCAGCGCCTTTGGCACGTTTGACCATGGCGCGCAGTATTTCACGGTGCGTGATGCCCGCTTTGCACGCGCGCTGGAAACCGTGCCCGGCCTGTGCAAACGCTGGAGCGCCAATACCGTGCGCGTGCTGGATGGGCTGGGCCGCATCACCGCCGCCGGCCTGCCCGCGCGCGAGGCGCACTGGGTTCCCACACCAGGCATGAACGCCCTGGTGCGCGCCTGGGCAGAGCCGCTGGTGGATGCGCACCAGGTGGAGCTGCAAACCCGCGTGACGCGGCTGGAGCGCGACGCGCTGGATGCAACGCGCTGGCAGCTGCGCACCGCAGGCGTGGACGATTCACAGCATGTTTTTTCCGGGTTTGACCAAGTAATTATCGCTTTGCCCCCGTCGCAGATGCGTGAATTGCTACATAAATCAAAGCAATGCGCCGCCATCATCCGGCAGACAGATGCCGTGCAGGTGGCACCGTGCTGGACCTTGATGCTGGCTTTTCCGCAGGCCATGCAGCCCGGCATGTCGGCGCTGGGGCCGCAGTGGAACGCGGCGCGCAGCACGCACCACCGCATTGCCTGGCTGGCGCGTGAATCGTCCAAGCCAGGCCGTGGCAGCATCGAGCGCTGGACCGTGCAGGCCAGTGCGGCGTGGTCATCAGAGCATCTGCATGACGACGCGCCGCGGGTGCAGGACAAGCTTCTCAAGGCGTTTTCTGAAGTGACCGGCATCCGCGCCCAACCCGCCCACGTCGAAACGCAACGCTGGCTGTACGCGCAGACCATTTCGCCGCTGGGAAAGAGCCACCTGTGGGACGCAGAAGCAGGCATTGGCGTGTGTGGCGACTGGTGCATCGGGCATCGGGTGGAAGATGCGTTTGTCTCGGGCCTGGAATTGGCTCTGGTGGTGGCATGACGCATTTGTTGCCGTGACGGCTGGGCAATTTTTGGCTTCGCCGCTCTTCGAGAACACCGGGCCGCCCCTAGAAAAATTAGCCCCCTCGGGGCTGAGCGCTGCGGCTCCAATCCTGCCAGCGCAGGACTGGACAGCGCGAAGAGCCGTTGCCTCCGGCATCGGCCCGTCCAGCGTATTACACGCAGTAGCAAGCGTGGGGCGACGGTTTTTTCGCCGGGCCGCCCCAAGAAAAAATGCTCCCCCTCGGGGGGCAGCGCATTACACGCAGTGAAAAGCGTGGGGGCATCACTTTATAGAGGGAGGTTCGCGCCCTCCCCGACCGGCCCTCTGCACGCGGGTTCACTGGTGGCTGCACTGGCCAGCTGGCTTGACACGCGCGCACATGGCGGCCAGTGGCTGGTGCGCATTGAAGACGTTGACGCGCCACGCTGCCTGCCCGGCATGGGCGAGTTCATCCTGCGTCAACTGGCTGCCGTCGGGCTGCGGCCAGACGAGCCTCCCAAGGTTCAATCACAACACACCCACGCCTACCAGCGGGCGCTGGATGCCCTGGTTGCGCAGGGCCTGGCCTACCCCTGCCAATGTTCGCGCCGGGACATTGAGGCCGCGTTGGCGCTGCTGGGCCGGGAACGCCAGCGGCATGGCGAACTGGTGTACCCCGGAACCTGCCGCAACAGGAGCGCCGACGCGCACGCAGAAAACAGCAAAGCGGAAAACTGCGAGGTGCGCAGTGCCGCCCAAACCAAGCCACCACCCGGAAAACAGCCCGCCTGGCGGCTGCGCACCGATTTTTCATTGTCAAATAGGCCTTTAGCCTCCGTCCCACAAGCACAATTAGCTACTACTATAATAGCAACTGGCGTTTTGAAATGGCATGACCGTCGGCTCGGCCCGCAGCAGCAGGACATCGAAAAAATGGTAGGCGACTTTCCGTTGAAGCGTGCCGACGGCTGCCTCACCTACCAGTTGGCCGTGGTGGTGGACGATGCCGCACAAGGCATCACCCACGTGGTGCGCGGCGAAGACCTGGCCGATAACACCGCACGGCAGACCCTGCTGCAACACGGGCTGGGCTTGCCTACGCCAATCTATCTGCACACGCCGTTGGTGCTGGGAGAGAATGGCGAGAAGCTGTCCAAACAAAATGGGGCGCTGGCGCTGGACACATCGCAGCCGCTGGTTGCTCTGGATGCCGCAGCGCGGACGTTGGGCTTGAACCCATTCCCCAGCGCGACAACCCCGATAACCGACGCATTGACAGCCTGGACCCACCAGTGGCGCAACCTTTACGCCCTTGCCTGAATTTCACAAACCGAGCATGCGTTGAATCTGCGTCTTGTCCACGGCAGCACCTGCAAAATCATGAAATGATTTGGAGGCCACGTTGATGATGTGTTGCCTGATGAACGGTGCCCCGTCGCGTGCACCGTCCTCAGGATTTTTCAGGCAGCATTCCCACTCCAGCACCGCCCGGCCCCGGTAGCCGTACTGCGTGAGCTTGCTGAAGATGGCGCCAAAATCAACCTGCCCATCTGATTTCGTTTGATCATCTGGGTAATCTCTTGTCACTGCGCGTGGAACCAGGCCAATCACTTTGAAGCTTGGTGACGTCTCTACAATCCTGCAGGTGATTGATTCAACTCAAAATAGCGGCCCGCCACTGACTGGCGTCGCCCATCCCAAAACCATCAAAAGCTACGTCACGCGCGCGGGCCGCATCACCGCCGCGCAGGCCAAGGCGTTTGACGAGCTAGGGCCGCAGTACTTGGTTCCCTACGAACCCATGACTACTGATTTAATAGCTGATTATGAATATCCGACGAGGGCTACAGGCATAAATGATGATAAAAACCGGCCTGTAGTGCTGGAAATCGGCTTTGGCATGGGTGAGGCCACAGCCCACATCGCCGCCGCCATGCCGGGGACGGATTTTCTGTGCTGCGAAGTGCATGAGGCGGGCGTCGGCGCGCTGCTCAAGCGCATGGGGGAGCAGGGCTTGAGCAACATCCGCATCATCCAGCACGATGCGGTGGAGGTGATTGACAACATGCTGCCCGCATGGAACCCAGCGGATGACAGACCCGTCGGGCTGGACGGCGTGCACATCTTCTTCCCCGACCCGTGGCATAAAAAGCGCCATAACAAGCGCCGCCTGATTCAAGGCCCGCTGATCGCCAAACTCGCCACCCGCCTCAAGCCCGGTGGCTACCTGCACTGCGCCACCGACTGGCAGCCGTATGCCGAGCAAATTCTGGAGGTGCTGAGCGCCGAGCCACTGCTGAAAAACACGGTGGAAGGCGATCCGCACGAGGGCCGGGGCTACGCGCCCAAACCCCACTACCGGCCCCTGACCAAGTTTGAGAACCGCGGCATCAAGCTAGGCCATGGTGTGTGGGACGTGGTGTTCACGCGGCGCTGATCTGGAGGCTGCTGCGTGGCCCTGTTCCGCCCCAACCCGCCGCCCACCCGCCATGGCGTGAACCCAAGCTGTGTGGTGCTGCCGCCTGGCCAATGGGCGACGGTGGCCGAGTTTCTGATCCAGCGCTTTCCCGGCGTGCCAGAGCCCGTCTGGCTGCAGCGCCTGGCAATGGGCGATGTGGTGGACGATGCGGGCGAGCCAATCACCGCGCAATGCCTCTACACCCCGCTGCGCAGGCTCTACTACTACCGCGCCGTACCCGGCGAGCCGCGCATCCCGTTTGATGAAGTCGTGCTAATGCAGGACGAACACCTGCTCGTGGTGGACAAGCCGCATTTTCTGCCGGTGCTGCCTTCAGGCAAGTACCTGCAGGAGACGGTGCTCACGCGCCTGAAAATCAGGCTTGGCCTGGATGCGCTATCCCCCATTCACCGCATTGACCGTGACACCGCCGGGCTGGTGCTTTTCTCAGTGCAGCGGGCCACGCGGGATGCGTACCAGGCATTGTTCCGTCAACGTACGGTGGATAAAACTTATGAGGCGATTGCACCGTGGAACCCGGCCCTGCCCTGGCCTGTCCAGCGCGAAACCCGTCTGGTCCAGTCAGCCCATTTCATGCAACAGATGGAAGTGGAAGGCCCCCCCAATACACTGACCCATATCACCCCGCTGCAAGTGCTTGGAAAGCTGGCCAGATACGAGCTCAAACCCGTCACCGGTCACCGCCACCAGTTGCGCGTGCACATGGCCGCGCTGGGCCTGCCGATTCTGGGCGATGGCATCTACCCGTTGCTCACGCCCGAAGGGCAAGTGGACTATGCGCGGCCCTTGCAGTTGCTGGCAAAGTCGATAGAGTTTGTTGACCCTTTGAGTGGCGCTCCAAGGCGGTTTGAGAGCCAGCGGGCCCTGCAGGGCTTGAACCCGAGTCCGTTCACTGCCCGGTAAGAACCACGGAAGTGGCAAGTCGGCCGCCTGTGTTTAAGGGAGGCGGAAATAGTTAATATACCGTTTTTGGGTGCGCTGGCGGGATGCAGTGCAAGGCGCTCTGAGCGACGTGTGGCGAGCCACACAAGCGAGGAACAACGCCGCAATGCGCCCGCTAGTGCTGCCAAAATGGGATATTGGCTTTTTCTGCCTCCCTAAGCAGTCTGTTACGAGCTGGGCCGCGATCAAGGCAA
>JAYVNK010000505.1:0-3046 GCA_043758475.1 Comamonadaceae bacterium
GGTGATCTTGGAGGCGAGGTCTTTGCGCTCGGTGACCAGGCGCTGCTTGACGTACTCGGCCCGTTGGAGCGAGAGGCGCTGGTTCAAAGGCTCGGAGCCTGCGCGCCCGGTATGCGCGCTGACTTCCATGCAAGTGCCTGAAGCCGTGGCTTTGGCCGACTGGATTGCCAGCTCTTTCACCCAGCGGTCATACGGACTGCTGTCTTTGGCCAGGCTCGCCCCCCCCTGCTGGAAGTTGAACTTGACGGCCAGGCGTTTGGCATCCATGCCCTGCTGGGCGATTTTGCGAAAGGCCTGCATGGCGGGTTCCCGGCGCCCCAGCTTGAGGTTGGACAGGTAAACGCCAGTGTGCACGCGGGGCTGGTCACCGGCCGGATTTCGCAGCACCGAAGTGAACAGCGCCAGGGACTCCTGGTATTTTTTGACGTTGTAGGCCTTGGTGGCCTCGTCAATCGCGGCAATGGAAGACACCTTGTCCAGATAGGCCGCGTTGATGGGGTCGCCCGCCTTGGTCCCCTGGCAGGTTTTGATGTAGCCTTCGACAATCTTGTCGTTCACCCACAGCGGCGCGTCCTGGAAATAGGGCAGTGGCGTGGCGTCAACACCGGCCGTTTGGGAGCGCGCAAAGCCTTTGCTGACAATCTTGCCGGTTTTCAGGTCGGCCAGCGCAAAGCAGACGCGGTAGGCGTCGCGCTCTCCCAAGCCTTTGCCCTGCAGGTTAATGGGCGTAAAAGTGCCTATGAAAACCAGTGGCTGCGCGGACAGGTTGGCCGAATTCAGGGGTTTGATCTGGTAATTGGGGAAGTCGCTGCCCACCAGGCTGACGACCTGTTTTTCAACCGCCGCCGTACCCAGCGATTGCAGGCCGGTGGAGCCATCGACCAGCGGATCGATCACGACGGTGAACTTTTGTCCGGCGGGCAACTGCGCTTTCTCGAACAATTCGCGTGCAGCGGCAGCAATTGCGTCGCGGTGCGGCAGCGCGACGGGCGGCGCTGCAACCGGTGCGGCTGATGTCGGCGATGCTGCCGCCACGGTCACGGCGGCGGTGGGGGCAGGCGTGGCCTGGGTGGTGCCGGACTCGGGTTTTTTCACTTCCGGCGCGGTGCAGCCCCCCACAGCCAGCGTGACCATCAGCGTGATGACCGAGCAGACTGCCAGTGCGCTGATGCGGGCCGGGGTGAATCGGTAGGGTAAGGCCGACGTCGTCGGGAGATTGAACTGGCGCATAAAGGCTCCTTGAGGTGCAACAAAACGTCACTTGTTGCTGCATGACCGGACTCTAGCAGAGCCATCGCCTTGTGTCTTGGTTATTATGGACATGCGCTGTAAGAGAAACGCCCGTGGCAAACACGCCTTGCAGCTTTCTACAATGGTGCGCATGTTCATCCATTTGCGCCTTCACACCGAGTTTTCCGTCGTCGACGGCACCAACCGCATCGACGATATCGTCAAGGCTGCCGCCGCTGACGGCCAGCCCTCGTTGGCCATCACCGACTTCAACAACCTGTTCGGCGCCATCAAGTTCTACAAAGAAGCGCGTGCCAAGGGCGTGAAGCCGCTGCTGGGTGCCGAGATTTCGCTGGAGGGCATGGGCAAAGACGCTGCCGCACTTTCACGCATCATTGTGCTGGTGCAAAGCACGCAGGGCTACCTCAACCTGTCCGAGCTGCTGGCACGGGCCTACACGCAAAACATCGTCAAAGCACTGCCGGTCGTCAAACTGGCGTGGCTTGCAGAACTGGGTGAGGGACTGATCGCGCTCTCGGGCGCGCAGGCCGGCCCGGTGGGCCAGGCACTGGTTCAGGGCGACGCCGCGCGTGCGCATGAGGCGGCGTTGCAGCTTGCCGGGCTGTTCCCGCACCGTTTTTACATCGAGCTGCAGCGCGCTGGCCGCCCGGAAGACGAGGCCCATGTGGCCGCCGCAGTGCAACTGGCTGCGCGCATGAAACTGCCCGTCGTGGCGACGCACCCGGTGCAGTTTGCCCAGCCGGATGACTACGAGGCGCACGAGGCACGCGTCTGCATAGCCGAAGGCGAAATCCTCGGCAACCAAAAACGCGTGCGCAAGTTCACGCGCGACCAGTATTTCAAGTCTGCATCGCAGATGCAGGCGCTGTTTGCCGATGTGCCGTCTGCCATTGCCAACACGGTTGAAATTGCCCGGCGCTGCAACTTGACACTGGTGCTCAACAAGCCCCAGTTGCCCGAGTTCCCCACACCGCTGGTGAATGGCGAGCACCTGACGCCAGAGGCCTACTTTCGCTACGCCTCGCACGAGGGGTTGAAGGAACGGCTGCTGCATCTGTACCCTAAAGAAGCCGAGCGGGAGGCAGAGCGCCCGCGTTACGTGGAGCGGCTGGAGTTTGAGACCAACACGATTCTCAAAATGGGCTTTCCCGGCTATTTTTTGATTGTGGGCGACTTCATCAACTGGGCCAAAAACAATGGCTGCCCGGTGGGGCCGGGGCGCGGCTCGGGCGCGGGCTCGCTGGTGGCCTACTCACTCAAAATTACCGACCTCGACCCGCTTCAGTATGACTTGCTGTTTGAGCGGTTTCTGAACCCCGAGCGGGTGTCCATGCCCGACTTTGACATCGACTTCTGCCAGGCCAATCGCGACCGCGTGATTGATTACGTCAAGCTCAAATACGGCAAAGAAGCGGTGAGCCAGATTGTGACTTTTGGCACCATGGCTGCACGCGCCGCTGTACGCGACGTAGGCCGGGTGCTCGACATGAGCTACACCTTCTGTGATGGCATCAGCAAGCTGATTCCCAACAAGCCGGGCACTCACATCACGATTGAAGGTGCCATCAAGGCCGAGCCGATTCTGGCCGAGCGGTTGGAGAAGGAGGACGACGTCAACACCCTGCTGGCCCTGGCGCAACAGCTCGAAGGCCTGACGCGCAACGTCGGCATGCATGCCGGCGGGGTGCTGATCGCACCGGGCAAGCTCACTGACTTCACGCCGCTGTACCAGCAGCCGGGCGGCGATGCGGCAGTGAGCCAGTACGACAAGGACGACGTCGAGGCGGCGGGCCTG
>JAYVNK010000506.1:0-9461 GCA_043758475.1 Comamonadaceae bacterium
GCAGCGCTATGCCCAAACCTTCGCTTTTGGCACTGCCCGCGCAGTCGTAAGGCGTCTCAGCCCGCAAATAGCGCTCGATTTCGTCATCCGCCAAGTCCCGAAACTTCACACTGACCGCGGCCAAATCCGCCTGCGAAAAACCAGTCTCAACGCACACTACCGCCACAGCGGTTTGGAAAATGACGGTTTTACCGCGCATGCGCTGCAACTGCTCGGTGGCGCGTGCGTGGGTGCCGGGCTTGCCCAGTGGCTCGCCGTCCAGATCGGCCACTTGGTCCGAACCAATCACCACCGCGTGCGGGTGTACGGCAGCCACGGCCTGCGCCTTGGCCAGGGCCAGACGCAGCGCCAGCGCACGGGGTGACTCGCCCGTCAGCGGGGTTTCGTCCACGTCAGGGGAAACCACGTCAAACGGCAGGCGCAGGCGCAAAAGCAGCTCGCGGCGGTAGGGCGAGGTCGAGCCCAGAATGAGGCGTCGGGTGGTCGAGTCAGGCATGCGGTGATTCTCTTACACTGTGCACATGAAACAGGAATCTGCACCCACGCGGCTGGATTTGAAGACGCTGGCGCATGCGGGCAGCGAGATTGCTGGGTCCGACATGCTCTCGAAGTATGAGCGCCTGTCGCAGGAAGCACTTGGGCTGGCGGCAGATTCGCCGATCAAATGGTCGGCGCTTGGCGAAATGCGCAGTACCCAAACCGGGGAAGCCCAGGTCTGGCTGCACGTGACCGCCCGCGTCAGCATGCCGCTGGTGTGTCAGCGATGCATGGGCCCGATGGAGGTGGCGCTGGATGTGAGCCCGTCATTCCGCTTTGTAGCCACCGAAGAAATTGCCTTGGCGCAGGACGAAGACGCCGAAGAAGATGTGCTGGTTTTCAGCCGTGAATTCAACCTGGCGGCGCTGATTGAAGACGAATTGCTGATGGCGTTGCCGTTGATCCCGCGCCATGCGGTGTGCCCCACCCCGGTCAAACTCAGCACTGCCGATGCCGGTTTCGACCAGGCTTCGGTAGAGAAAACCAACCCGTTTTCTGCCCTGGCCAAGCTTCAGGGCCTGAAACCGGACAAATCTTAGACAGATCAGTGCCGATGGGTGGGCTATAATCCAAGGCTTCGCGCGGACTCCATCCGGCGAGTTTCCATCCACCCCGTGTTGCAGAACTTGTCAGAACTCAAGATAAGGGTCGCAGCACATACCACCAGGAGCGGATCATGGCCGTCCAACAGAATAAAAAATCACCTTCCAAGCGCGGCATGCACCGCTCGCACAACGCGCTGGTTGTGCCCGGCATTGCGGTTGAGTCCACCACGGGCGAGACGCATCTGCGCCACCACATCAGCCCCACCGGTTTTTACCGTGGCCGCAAAGTACTGAAGACCAAATCTGAGGCCTGATCGATACGTCGGTACGGTCGGTCATATCAGCGCCTAACACTCGCGTGCCAAGGCCCGGAGCTATCGTTATAGTAGCACCGGGCTTTCGTACTTTGATGCGCCCACTGGCAATTCGGCTGCATTGGACTCAAATCCGACCCGTATGACCACCATTGCAGTTGATTGCATGGGGGGCGACCACGGGACCAGCGTCACGCTGGCGGCTTGCGGTAATTTCCTCGAACACCATGCCGACGTGCACCTCCTGCTGGTTGGGCTTCCCGAAAAGCTCTCCACCTTTTCCCATCCGCGCGCCAAAATCGTCGCCGCCAGCGAGGTAGTGGGCATGGACGACCCGCTGGAAGTGGCGCTGCGGCGCAAAAAAGACTCGTCCATGCGCGTGGCCATCAATCAGCTCAAAGACGGTGCCGCCCAAGCGGCTGTGTCTGCGGGCAACACCGCCGCGTTGATGGCCATTTCCCGCTATGTGCTGAAAACCATGGACGGCATCGACCGCCCGGCCATTGCCGCGCAAATTCCCAACGTTAAAGGAACGGGCACCACGGTGCTGGACATGGGTGCCAATGTCGATTGCACGGCCGAGCATTTGTTGCAGTTTGCCGTCATGGGGTCGGCCCTGGTATCGGTGTTGAGTGGCAATGACAACCCCACGGTGGGCCTGCTCAATATTGGCGAAGAGGCGATAAAAGGCAATGAAGTCATCAAAAAAGCAGGTGACTTGCTTCGATCTGCTTCTAACGCGCAGGATTTAAATTTTTACGGCAACGTCGAGGGCAATGATATTTTCAAAGGCACGGTGGACATCGTCGTCTGCGACGGCTTTGTTGGTAACGTAGCGCTAAAGGCCAGCGAAGGCGTGGCATCGATGATCGTCGAATTTTTGAAATTGGAGTTTTCACGCAGTATTTTCACCAAAGCAGCGGCTATTTGTGCTTATCCGGTGATATCTGCGCTTAAAAGAAAAATGGACCATAGGCGCTACAACGGCGGTGCCCTGCTGGGTCTGCGTGGTTTGGTGTTCAAGAGCCATGGTTCCGCTGATGCGCTGGCCTTTGAATACGCGCTGGGCCGGGCGTATGATGCCGCCAGACGCAATTTGCTGGAACGTGTGCAGGCCCGGGTTGCCCATGCTGCGCCGCTGCTGGCAGGCCCGCAGGTGATGATGTCATTGCCGATCCAGCAACCCAATCCCGCTTCCAGCCCGCCACCGAATCCGTTACACAATCTGCCAACCGACCAGCGAACGAGCCCGCCAACTTCACAGCCACAGGCACCGCCAGCCATGGCCAAGCAAAATTCATGAGACGCTATTCCCGCATCAGTGGCACCGGCAGCTACCTGCCGCCGCGCCGCCTCACCAACGCTGATCTGGTGGCAGAGTTGGCTGCCAAAGGCGTTGAGACATCCGATGAGTGGATCGTTGAGCGCACCGGCATTCGCGCCCGGCATTTCGCCGCACCGGACGTTTGCGCCAGCGATCTCGCCCTGGAAGCCGCCAAAAACGCGTTGCAAGCGGCGGGTGTGCAGGCCAAGGACATTGACCTCATCATCGTCGCCACCTCCACGCCTGACATGGTGTTCCCGTCTACGGCCTGCATTTTGCAAAACAAGCTGGGTGCCAATGGCGGCGCGGCGTTTGATGTGCAGGCGGTTTGCAGCGGCTTTGTCTACGCGCTGAGCATTGCCGATTCAATGATCCAGACGGGCGCCGCCAACAAGGCGCTGGTGATCGGCTCTGAAGTGTTCTCGCGCATTCTTGATTTCACCGACCGCACCACGTGTGTGCTGTTTGGCGACGGCGCGGGCGCTGTGGTGCTTGAGGCGTCCGACGTGCCTGGCATTCTGGCCAGCGACCTGCATGCCGATGGTAAGCACGTGGGCATATTGTGCGTGCCGGGCCATGTGTCGGGCGGGCACATACTGGGTGATCCGCTGCTCAAAATGGACGGCCGGGCGGTGTTCAAACTGGCGGTGGGCGTTTTGGAGCAGGCCGCCCGTGCCACCTTGGCCAAGGCTGGCAAGACCGAGGCCGACATTGACTGGCTGATCCCGCACCAGGCCAACATCCGCATCATGAACAGCACGGCTAGAAAGCTCAAGATGTCGATGGACAAAGTAGTTGTCACGGTGGACCAGCATGGCAATACCTCGGCTGCGTCCATCCCATTAGCGCTGGACTGGGCGGTGCGCGCGGGTAAAGTCAAACCCGGCCAGCTACTGATGCTTGAAGGCGTGGGCGGCGGCTTCACCTGGGGCGCTGTGCTACTTAATATGTAGCTTCTTATGCACTGTGGACGAGGGCTATAGCCATATTTGATCCCTATTTCCCGGTGTTTTCAGCCAAAATGACATGAAACCATTCGCATTTGTATTTCCTGGCCAGGGCTCGCAGTCGGTGGGCATGCTGGACGCGTGGGGCGATCACCCCGTGGTGATTGAGACGCTCAAGGAAGCTTCTGATGCCCTGGGTGAAGACATTGCCAAGCTGATCAAGGAAGGTCCTAAAGAAGCGCTTGCGTTGACCACCAATACGCAGCCGGTGATGCTGGTGGCCGCAGTGGCGGCGTATCGTGTGTGGATGACCGAGACGGGCATCGAGCCCGCAGCCGTTGCCGGTCACTCGCTGGGTGAATACTCCGCGATGGTGGCGGCTGGCATGTTGACCCTGGCGCAAGCCACGCCGTTGGTTCGCTTTCGGGCCGAGGCCATGCAGGCGGCGGTGCCCGTGGGCGTGGGCGCGATGGCGGCCATCCTCGGCATGGATACTGCAAAAGTAATAGCTGGCTGTGAAGAGGCGACAGGGGCCATGCGGGGTTCAGGTAGTGAAAACTCGAATGAAATCGTGGAAGCCGTCAACTTCAACGATCCCGCGCAAACCGTGATTGCCGGCAGCAAGGCAGCGGTCGACAAAGCCTGTGAAATCCTCAAGGCCCATGGTGCAAAACGCGCGCTGTTGCTGGCCGTGTCGGCGCCATTTCATTCCAGCCTGATGAAGCCTGCTGCCGAAAAACTCAGGGAAAAACTCGAATCGGTTGAATTTGCGTCGCCCCGCATGGCGCTGCTCAACAACATCGACGTGGCGGTGGAAGTCGATGCCGAACGTATCCGCGACGCCCTGTACCGCCAGGCCTTTGGACCGGTGCGCTGGGTTGAATGCGTGCAGGGCATCAAGGCGCGGGGCATCCTGACCGTGGTCGAATGCGGCCCGGGCAAAGTGCTCTCGGGCCTGGTCAAGCGGATAGATGCGCAAATGACTGGCCTGGCACTGTTTGACCCAGCCAGCCTGGCTGAGGCTAAAGGGGTGCTGGCATGAGCGCCGACGGTCCGTTCCAAGGCCAGTGGCAAACTTGAGGATTGTTTCAGCATGAATGACATCAAATTTGAAGGCCAGGTCGCCCTGGTGACTGGCGCATCACGTGGCATCGGCGCGGCGATTGCGCTGACGCTGGCGCAACGCGGCCTCAAGGTAGTTGGCACCGCGACCACCGATGACGGCGCCGCAAAAATCAGCGCGGCGCTGGCGGCTTTTGCAGGCTGCATCGGCAAAAACCTGAACGTGAATGACGTCGCGGCAGCTGAAAGCCTGATTGACCGCATCGTCAAGGAACATGGCGGCTTGCAGGTGCTGGTGAACAACGCGGGAATTACGCGCGACAACCTGGCCATGCGCATGAAAGACGACGACTGGGATGCAGTGCTGGACACCAACCTCAAGGCGGTTTTCCGCATGAGCCGGGCCGTGATGCGCACCATGATGAAACAGCGCTACGGCCGCATCATCAACATCACGTCTGTGGTGGGCGCGTCTGGCAACGCAGGGCAGGCCAATTATGCGGCGGCCAAAGCGGGTGTCGCCGGCATGACGCGCGCACTGGCGCGCGAATTGGGCTCGCGCAACATCACGGTCAACTGCGTTGCGCCGGGTTTTATTGAAACTGACATGACTGCGGCATTGTCGGACGAGCAGCAGAAGTCGCTTTTGGTGCAAATCCCGCTGGGGCACCTGGGCAAGCCGTCCGATATTGCGCACGCGGTGGCATATCTGGCGTCGCCCGAAGCCAATTACATGACGGGGCAGGAGCTGCACGTCAACGGCGGCATGCACATGTGATTCCATGCTGAATTCAAAGCCGTACGCCAAGATTGGAGGTCGTTGCGTTTCCTAGTCGTGCTGGTAGCACTGCCGTCGCACCACCGTCGCAACACTGTCGTAGGGTGCCCAGTCTCGCTTTGAATGCAGCATGGAACAAGAGAGAAATCAAGCCGATTGATCCGTTCGGCAGCCGCGCTGGGGAATCAGCCCATAGCGCGGCTAAAATCACGGATTCTTTTACAACCCTGCTAGGGAACCCATGAGCGATATTGAAGCACGCGTTAAAAAAATCATTGCCGAGCAACTCGGCGTTGAAGAATCCCAAGTCACCAGTGAAAAAGCCTTTGTTGGCGATCTGGGCGCGGATTCTCTGGACACGGTGGAGCTGGTGATGGCGCTGGAAGACGAGTTCGGCATAGAAATCCCCGACGAAGACGCCGAGAAAATCACCACCGTCCAAAACGCGGTGGACTACGCCATGAGCCACCAAAAAGCCTAGTCAAGCGATGAGCGCAGCACACGAAGTGGCGAGCGTGGGGGCCACATGACTCGTCGGCGGGTTGTCGTTACGGGTTTGGGCTGCATCAGCCCTGTGGGCAACACGGTGGCGGACTCCTGGGCCAGTCTGTTGGCCGGCCAGTCCGGCATTGACCTGATTACCAGCTTTGACGCGGCAAATTTCGCGTGCAAATTCGCCGGTGAGGTCAAGGGCTTCAACATTGCGGACTACATCCCCGAAAAGGAAGCGCGCCACATGGACCGCTTCATCCACCTGGGGCTGGCCGCGGCAAGCCAGGCGGTGGCGGACGCCGGTTTGCCCACCGGTGAGGCGCTGACGGAGGATGAGGCGGTGCGCATTGGCTGCGTCATCGGCTCGGGGATCGGCGGCTTGCCGCTGATCGAGGACACGCACAGCGAGCTGGTCAACCGGGGCCCCCGGCGCATCACGCCTTTCTTTGTGCCGGGCTCTATCATCAATTTGATAGCGGGGCATGTGTCGGTGAAATATGGCTTTAAAGGCCCCAACATCGCCATTGCCACCGCTTGCACCACTGGTTTGCACTGCATTGGCGACGCGGGCCGCATGATTGAATACGGCGATGCCGATGTCATGGTTGCAGGTGGGGCCGAGTCCACGGTGTCGCCGCTGGGCATTGGCGGCTTCGCTGCCATGCGCGCGCTGTCCACCCGCAATGAAGACCCCAAAACCGCCAGCCGCCCGTGGGACAAAGACCGCGACGGTTTTGTGCTGGGCGAGGGCGCGGGCATGCTGGTGCTCGAAGAATACGAACCCGCCAAAGCACGTGGCGCAAAAATATACGCCGAGCTGGCAGGGTTTGGCATGAGCGCAGATGCCGGCCATATCACGGCCCCGAATATGGATGGCCCACGCCGCGCCATGGTCTCGGCATTGCGCAATGCGGGTGTTAATCCCGATGAGGTCACCTACCTCAACGCGCACGGCACGTCCACGCCGCTGGGCGATATCAATGAATCCAATGCCATCAAGGGCGCATTTGGCGACCATGCCCGCAAGATGGTGGTTAATTCAACCAAATCCATGACCGGCCACTTGTTGGGTGGCGCAGGCGGCATTGAGTCGGTGTTCACGGTGCTGGCGCTGCACCACCAAAAGAGCCCGCCCACGATCAACATCTTCAACCAGGACCCGCAATGCGACCTGGACTACTGCGCCAACACGGCGCGCGACATGAAGATTGATATCGCAGTCAAAAACAACTTTGGTTTTGGCGGGACCAACGGCTCACTCGTGTTCAAACGCGTTTGACGGGGTTTCCCCACCATGCACAACGCCCCAGCGGTCAGTTTTCCGGTGGGGCGTTCGCGTTTTCAGGCCTGGTTTTTGGGAGCAGCGTGGCTGGCGGGTGCTTCAGTCTGCGCTTACTGGGGCAGCGTGATGGGCTCCCTGGGCTGGCGTCACGGCCTTGCGCTGGCAATGCCGCTGGGAGCAGGGGTTGCGGCTTGGGCGGTTTGGGCGGGGTGGCAGCGCCAGCGAGGCGGCACCCTGCGCTGGGACGGCCTGTGCTGGTGGCTGGAAGTGCCAGCTGCCATCTCGGCCGTGGCATCTGTGTCGGCACCAGCTGCGGCACCCGCCCTGACGTCACCGGCATCGCTCACCGGTGATCTGGCTGTGCACCTTGATTTTCAGAACTATCTGCTGCTGAGTCTGCGCTTCGAGAACGGCGGTATGCGCTGGCTGTGGCTGGATCAAAGCGTTGACCCGACGCTGTGGCAGGCATTGCGCAGGGCGGTGCATTCATGATGTCTGACCCCGCGCTGCCGTCCCCCGACGTGGTGGACAGCGACCTGATGCTGGTCGAACGCACGGTGGCGGGGGACCAACGCGCATTCGAGCTGCTGGTGATCAAGTACCAGCGCCGGATTCAACGCCTGATCGGGCGCATGGTGCGCGATGTGGACCTGGTGGAGGACATTGCGCAGGAGACCTTCATCCGGGCGTACCGTGCCTTGCACCAGTTTCGGGGAGACGCCCAGTTCTACACATGGCTTTACCGGATTGCGGTGAATACGGCTAAAAAGTCGCTGATGGAGCTCAAGCGTGACCCAACCGTGTCCGAGAGTTTTCTCAAAACGGACGATGACGATGAAACTAAACCGCGCAAGAATGAACCAACGTCAGATGAAACGCCGGAGTCGGTGTTTGCTGCCAAAGAGATCGCAACCGTGGTGAATGCCGCGATGGAGGCTTTGCCAGAGGATTTGCGCCAGGCCGTAACTTTGCGTGAAATTGAAGGCCTCAGCTACGAAGAAATTGCAAGCGTGATGAATTGCCCGATTGGCACGGTGCGGTCGCGGATTTTCCGCGCTCGCGAGGCGATTTCAGCCAAAGTCAAGCCGATGCTGGAAAACCAGTCTGGCAAGCGATGGTGACCGGCCAGGGATCGGGCGGCGGTGGTAGATTGAAATGGGCATGCGAGACGCGGGCATGCGAGACGTGGGCATGTGAGACGTGGTGGTGCAAGAGTGACGCATTGAGAGGCAGCAGATGATGACGAACGACTATCCGGATAGCCAGAAATACGAGCGTGAGCAAAGCAGGGAACTTGTGTCCTCGCTGGCCGATGGGCAGTTGCGTGGGCTCGAGTTTGCGCGCGCCGTGGGCATGGTGACCGGCAGAGGTGATGCCCGTGCCACCTGGCACATCTACCATGTGGTGGGTGACGTGCTGCGCTCGGGAGAATTGGCAGCATGTTCCGATGATGCGGCCTTCGTCGCCCGCCTGCGCACCCGGCTTCAGAGCGAAGTGGTCGGACTGGGATCACCCCTTGCGCCAGATGGGGCGAATACGCTGTCTGTCGGTCATGCTGCGGATCAGAAAAATCCTGAAATAATAGCTAACTATTCATATTCCACAAGGGCTACCGGCATAAATAGCCTGAAAAACGGGAGTGCCAATGAATCCCGCTTTCGCTGGAAACTGCTGGCAGGTGTTGCGTCGTTCGCGGCAGTGGGTGCGATTGGCTGGAGCGTGGTCGGCGGCTTGGGCAGCACCGCAGGCGCACCGCCGGTGGCACCGCAACTTGCCCAGGTGACAGTGCAACCACAAGCAGGACCACAGCCACAGCCACAGCAGCCGCAAGTGATGATCCGCGATCCGCACCTGGATGCCCTGCTGGCCGCACACAAACAGTTTGGCGGCACATCAGCGCTTCAAATGCCGGCCGGGTTTCTTCGCAACGCTACATTTGAAAGCCCGGCCCGTTAATGGTTTTCAAAATGCCTTCCAAAATGCCTTGGCCCAGGGCCGCCCGTCCAATCTGCCTGACAGGGGCGCTATGGGCGGCATTCATGTTTTTAGTGGCTGGCCCAACTCTGGCGCAGGCACAGGTGCCTACGCTGGCCACAGGAGTGGCAGGGTCGGGCGCGCCGGCTGACGTGAAACCGCCCGAGCGCAATATCTCGGACTGGCTAGCCCGGATGCATGAAGCC
>JAYVNK010000507.1:0-3040 GCA_043758475.1 Comamonadaceae bacterium
TATTAAAAACGAAGTAAATCAATCTGGCCCTGCCCTGATGCTCTCACGCCCCCGAGTGGCCGTGCTGCGCGAGCAGGGCGTCAACTCCCACGTGGAAATGGCCTACGCCTTCACCGAAGCAGGCTTTGAAGCTTTCGACGTGCACATGACCGACCTGCAAACGGGGCGTGCCAAGCTGCAGGATTTCAAGGGCGTGGTGGCCTGCGGCGGCTTCAGCTACGGCGACACGCTGGGCGCAGGAATCGGCTGGGCGCGTTCCATCACGTTCAATGCCGTGCTGGCCGACCAGTTCAAAGCGTTCTTTGGCCGCGCCGACACCTTCGCTTTGGGTGTGTGCAACGGCTGCCAGATGTTTGCCGAGCTGGCCGACAACATTCCCGGCGCACAAGACTGGCCCCGCTTCACCACCAACAAAAGTGAGCGGTTCGAAGCGCGTCTCTCGATGGTCGAAGTGCTGGAGTCACCGTCATTGTTTTTTAAAGGCATGGCCGGTAGCCGCCTGCCGATAGCCGTGGCGCACGGCGAGGGCTATGCCAACTTCGAGCCTGCCAGCGGCGGGCGCGGTAACCCGGCCAAAGCCATCGCCGCCATGCGCTTTACCGACAACCACGGCCACGCCACCGAAGCCTATCCGCATAACCCCAATGGCAGCGCAGGTGGCCTGACCGCCGTAACCACCGCAGACGGCCGCTTCACCGCCATGATGCCGCACCCCGAGCGCGTGTTCCGCAACGTGCAGATGAGCTGGACGGAGGGGGACATCAACGCCTATAGCCCGTGGATGCAGTTGTGGCGCAATGCGCGGGGGTGGGTGGGGTAGGGCAACGTCGCGTCCTGTCCCGGGTCGATCCAGTGCTTGACGTAACCCAGCAAGCAATGGGCTATTGCGCGGGTATCGATCAAAAGGCCAATAAGCACAAAAAAAATGGATGCCTGTGAAAAGAAGCATTGAGGGTACGAAGCCACTTGGGCTCCGGACGGTGCGCACGAAGTGAAAATTGTCGATTACCACTGAAGTACAGGAGTTCGCCATGACGATTGCAGCCCCCAAAAATGGCCTTCGCCCCATCCACCCTGGCGAAGTGTTGCGGGAGGATTACCTCAAACCCTTAGGATTAAGTGCGAACGCCTTGTCTCAAGCGCTCAAAGTACCGGCGTCGCGCGTTAACGACATCGTGCTGGAGCGCCGTGGCGTGACGGTTGACACTGCAATGCGGCTGGTGCGCTACTTTGGTGGCGATGTGCAAAGCTGGATGAACCTGCAAACGGCCTATGAGGTCAAGGTGGCGCAAAAGGCGCTGACCCGCAAGATTGAAAAAGAAGTGATACCGATGGCTGCATAGGCTGCCAGCCTGTCAGCCTGACTTCGTGCCAGTTCGACGGCTTGCTCCGCGAACCCGTCAAGCCTTCGGATTCACCACTTCCACCGCCCTGCGCCACGGATTAAAGCCGCTGACCAGCGCGCTGGCCAGCAGCACCAGTGATCCGCCGGCATAGATGCCGGGGCTTAGCGGCTCGCCCAGAAACACATGTCCCCAGGCGACGCCGAAGACAGGAATCATGAACATCGGGCTCATCGCCGCCACCGGCGTCACATGCACCATGATGCGCAGGTGCGCCCAGTAGGCCAGGCCCGAGGTCACCACGCCCATCACTGCCACGGCTGCCATTGCGCCGGGTGTGAAGCGGGCCTGCGGCCAGGTGTAAACAGCACCGGGAAGCAAGAAGATGCATGCAAATGCGTGCAGACCGGCTGCAATCTGAAGTGGCTCCATGCGCGAGATTGCGCGCTTCATCAGCGGTGTTGAAATCCCGAATGCCGCCGCCGCCGCGATGCAGGCCAGCATGGCCGTGATCACAACCATCGTGGGCTCGACCGGCCCGAGCCGCACAATCAAAGCAACGCCAGCGAACCCGCAAAGACAGCCCAGAATCTTGCGCGCGGTCAATGTGTCTTCCTTGAGCCAGACGGCTGAGAAGGTGCCAAACATCACGGCGGTGGAGTTCAGCAAAGCGCTGTACCCTGCCGGCAGGTGCAACGCCGCCCAGCTAAAAAGCAGAAATGGCACGGACACTGACAGTGCCCCCAGCACCGCGACTTCGCGCCAGTGCGCCCAAGGCCAGCGGTAACGCAGGCTGCGCATGATCAGCGCCAGCGTGACGGTAGCCAGGCCAATGCGCACAGCAGACAGCACATTGGGCCCCAGCACCGGGCTTGCAATGCGCAGCAGCATGAACGATGAACCCCACAACGCAGACAGGCCGACGAGTTGAAGGAAGTATTTGGTTTTCACGCGGGAAGATGGGGATGGGTGCTCAATGCATCATGCCCTTAAAGCTGACACCGTCGCCAATGGCAAGAACAGCGACAACGGAGTCGCCGCAAAAGCAGTGAAGCCGTGGTGCCTGTAGAACTCCGATGCCACCTTGTCCTTTGCATCGACCACCAAGGCGAACGCCGCGATCTCCGCCTTGCTGGCGCGCGCCAAAGCGTCTGCCAGAAGCGCACCGCCCAATCCCTTTCCCCTGAAATTTTGATCAACCGCCAGCCGGCCCATGCGCACGGCAGGCACGCTGGGGTAGCGGGGCAATTTTTTACCGATGGCGTGAGGCAAGTCCGTCAGCACAATGCTGGTGGAGGCCAATGTGTAGAAGCCGGCTATTTGCTGGTCTTTGTTGATTGCAACAAAACATGTGGTGACCCTGCGACGCGCATCCTGGCTTACTTGCTGTTGAAAATACGAGTTCAGCGGGGCCGAACCACTGCAAAACTGTCTGCGGTCGTGCTGTGGTCCCAGCAGCTCAATTCGAAACAAGGCCAAACTCATTCAGCCTGAATGAGTTTGCGGCGGCGGGCAAAGGCACGTTTTAGAGCGGGTGCAGGCTTGGGCGGGGTGAGAAGCGCATTCGCGAATGTGGTCTGGTCAGCCAGGCTCAGGCGGATAACTTCGGCCTGCTCAATCGCCTGCTGCGCTGCCTGCTGCACCGCTGCCACCACAAAGTCCGTCATCGTGCGCCCCTGCATGTCGGCAGCGCGCTT
>JAYVNK010000508.1:0-3037 GCA_043758475.1 Comamonadaceae bacterium
GCGTCAAATCGTCCTTCAGCGCTGCGGCATGGCCGAGGTAAATCAATTCGGCGCCAAACTCTTCCCGCAATGTGGCGATGTTTTTGCCACGCCAGAGCACCTGCCCTTGGGTCGGCTCCAGCAGCCCGCACAGCATGCGCAGCAAGCTGGTTTTGCCTGCGCCGTTGTCACCGCGCACGCGCAGCAGTTCGCCGGGCCGCAATTGGCACGTCACGCCGGTGAACAGCGTGCGCGCGCCACGCACGCCGGTAACATCTCTCAGTTCAAGCACAGGGCAGATTTCACCGGTGTCATTTATTTTAGGCAAATCAGTTGTCAATTTTAGTTGACACTCATATCCTGCGTCACATGGTTATAGACAAAGCGCAGCAGCCCGCCAACAGCAGAAAACCGCACGCTATTGTCATGCTGCGATGCAGCATCAGGCGTCAAAACGCAAATCCGCAGCCGAGACAGACTGAGCCCTTGGCCCAAAACTGCTGATGTTGGTCAGCGTGGCATTGTGGTGCGCGATGACTTGGCTGGCCGACAAATGCGAGTTGCCCGCTGATGTGTGCCCATCGGCAACCAGCACCACCGGGTAGCCCAGCGCCAGCGCCCGGCGCGTGGTGGTGTCCACGCAAAACTCGGTGTGCATGCCGCAGATGATGAGGTTGTCTATGGCATGTTGCCTGAGCAGCTCTTGCAGATCGGTGCGCAGAAATGAGTCTGGCGTGGTCTTGCGCAGTTTCAAGTCAGCAGGCTCAACGTGCAGTCCATGCGCCAACTGCCATGCGTCGGTTGCAAACTCAAGGAAGCCCGATGGGGACTCGTGCTGGATGAAGATCACCGGTACCCCTGCGGCGCGTGCCTTGGCTGAAACTATGTTGATGCGGGCAATGACCTGGGGCGATTCAAAGGCCGCGTTGTCGCCCTCGCTGCCACTTTCACAAAGGCCCTGCTGGACGTCAATGATGAGCAATGCGGTATTCATGGGTTTGGGGCGGGCCGTTGAAATCAGTTCAAACCAGTTGAACCGGCCCCGCATATTTTGCAACGATGCTGTCTGAGGTCAGCAGCAAGATGCCCTCTGCGGTGGCTTGCGCCACCAGCATGCGATCAAAGGGGTCTTTGTGCAGCGCTGACAGGGTATCCAGACAGGTGGCGTGCGCACTTGAGATTGCCAGTTCCTGATAGCCGTTGTCCAGCAAGCCGCGCCGGAACAGACGCACATCAACCCTGAAATCATCGCGTGCGAGGCTCGTTTTGATGGCGACTTCCCAGATGCTGGCAGCGCTGAAAAGCAATTCATGGCCGGGGTCGTTGAAAACCGCCAGAGCTTTGGCTGATAGCCGCTCGGGTGCGTGGGCAGCCCATAACAGCAGGTGGGTGTCGAGCAGGTATTTCAATCTGCGCTGCCTGCAAACAGATGGGCGATGGCGTCACCGCCCATGCGGTCAAAGTCATCTGGGACCTTCATCATGCCTTTCATGAAGCCGAGCCGGCTCGCAGGTAACCCATTGTCAGGCGCGAGCGCCGACACTTTGACCAGCGGCTTGCCAGCCTTGGCAATGATGAAGGGCTCGCCCTGGCGCGCGCGGTCGATCAGGCGCGACAAGTGGGTTTTGGCTTCGTGGATATTGACGGTTTGCATTTTGATCAAAATTAAACTAAGTTTATTGACTAAGTTTACTTCAATCATTGAACATCAATCTGACAGCCATTCATTCAGGACGCATTTTGCAAGGCCTACCCAAGTCCCAATTGCAGCCTGATGATGCTGTTCAGTGGCGAGAGTTTTAGCCTTTACGCTTAATATACTGTTATTTTATACAGTTATATGTACCGACCCAATAACGGCAGGGATAACGGCAGGGATAGTGACAGAGATAGTGACAGAGATGCCAGTACGCATGCCCCTTCTGCCCCTGCCCCTGCCTATGCCGAGCTGCATTGCCTGACCAATTTCAGCTTCCAGCGCGGGGCTTCGCGCCCCGAAGAGCTGGTGGCGCGGGCGCACGCTTTGGGCTACACGGCGCTGGCCATCACCGACGAATGCTCGGTGGCCGGGGTGGTGCGGGCGCATGTGGAGGCGAAGAAGCTGGGGGTGAAGCTGCTGCTGGGAGCGGAGTTTGGTTTTGCCGGGCCAGTGGCGGGCGGCTTCAAACTCATAGCCTTGGCCCACAACATGGCGGGCTGGGGCAACCTGTGTGAGTTCATCACGGTGGCGCGGCGCAGGGCGGCCAAGGGCACCTACAGCGTGGCCTGGGATGCCATGGACCCAAAGGCGACGGGTATGCCGCAGCAGCCCGGCAGCTTGGCTCTGCTGCGGGATTGCGAGATTTTGCTTGTTTTGCCAGTTGCTATTAATATAGAAGCTGCTTATGCAGTGTGCACTAGGGCTATAGGCCTATTTGGCCCCCAACTATGGCTTTTGGCGGAGTTGCAGCTTCGGCTGGACGATGGCATGCTGCTGCACCGGCTTGCCCAAGTCTCGCAGCTCAGCGGCGTGCCCCTGGTGGCTGCTGGCAACGTGCACATGCACCTGCGCTCACGCAAGCCTCTGCAGGATGTCATCACTGCTGTGCGGCTGGGTAAATCAGTGGCCGACTGCGGGTTTGAATTGCAGGCCAATGCCGAGGCGCACCTGCGCTCGCGCGGGCGGCTGGCAGTCATTTACCCGCCCGAGCTGCTGGCCAACACGCTGGTGGTGGCCGCACGCTGCACCTTCAACCTGGACGAGCTGCGCTACCAGTACCCGGTGGAAACCGTGCTGCCCGGCATGGACCCGGCGCAAACCCTGCGGCATTTCACGGATGAGGGTGCGCAGGTCCGCTACGCCCAAGGCATTCCGCCCGATGTGCGGCAGCAGATAGAGCACGAGCTGGCGCTGATCACCGAGCTGAGATACGAGATGTACTTTTTGACCGTGCATGACATTGTGCGTTTCGCCCGCAGCCAGGGCATTTTGTGCCAGGGCAGGGGCTCAGCCGCCAACTCGGCCGTGTGCTATTGCCTGGGTATCACCGAAGTGAACCCGGTGGATGGCAACCTGCTG
>JAYVNK010000509.1:0-3033 GCA_043758475.1 Comamonadaceae bacterium
TCAATCCAGCGCTGGCTCTCGAAGTGCTGGCAGTGCGGGCAGCTGCGATGGCCGCAGGAGTGCGGCACCAGGCGCTGCTCGCCACACCCGGCGCACCGGCATCAGCGCCAGTGCGCTCTCGCCCGTGGTGGCGCGGCAGGTGCGGCTCAGGTGGTCGGCGGTAATGGCCAGCGCATCGGCTGACGAATTCGCCCGCATCGTCAAGCGCGACTATGGGTGCTGGAGCGTGATTGCCAAGGCCACGGGCTTCACTGCGGAGGATTGAGCATGAAAGCCCCAACGCTCCCCCACTCGGTGTGGGTCGCTGCCCCCTGCGGTGGCCCACGCTACCTGTGGGCGGCCCTGCGGCGTCCAGCGCAATGATCCGACTGACAGGCGCACAAGCCCTGGTGCGGGTGCTGCTGGCCGAGCAGGTTCCTTTTGCCTTTGGCATCGTCGGCGGCAAGCTGGCACCGTTGATCCATGCGCTTTCAAAGCAGCCCGCATTTCATCGGGCACGGCGGCGTCATTGCGGGCGAGGCGATCAAAACAGCGTTTGCAGAGGCTGACGTGATCCTCAATGTGGGCTGCCGCTATTCATCATGGATAGGGGACGAGCTCGGGCCGCTGGCGCGCAGGCACCACCGGCTCATCAACATCAGTATCGACTCGTCCAGCCTGGGCGCGCCCGCGCTGCATGAAGTGGCGATGGTGGCCGATGCCAGCCTCGCACTGGCTGACCTGCTGGCAGCGCTGGGCGCTGCACCGCAGATGGCCTGCGAAGGCAATTGGCTCCCGCGCATGCGCGCAGTGCGGGCTGGGTACGACGCAGCACTGGCTGAGATGGCGCAGGAACAGGGGGAAGTGATGCACCCTGCAGCCCTGGCCCAAGCCATTGCCCACGCGCTGCCCCGACGCCTTGGCCGTGTATGTCGGCGGCCACACCACGTTCTGGAGCAACGACTTCACCCCGGTGCATGACGTGCGCACCCGCTTCCACGAGCCCGGCATGAGCCACTTGGGCTTCGGCCTGCCGTTTGCGCTGGCGCTCAAGCTGCTGCATCCAGACAAGGCGTTCATCAACATCACCGGCGACGGTTCCTTTGGCTTCACCCTGCAGGAGTTGGACACCGCGCGCCGCAGCGGCCTGCCCGCCGTGCTGGATTGCCGCACGCGTTTTGTGCCGCACCCGGCCAGCCCGATGTTTGGCAGCATGAACGGGTATGGGTTTGACGCGCTCACACGGAGTGAAAAACAGTAAATAAAGCCTATAGCCCACGTCAATATTGCATAAGAAGCTATAAATGAAATAGCGTTTTACCCATTTCTCATCTTGGTAAATCCCGCTGCCACTAACACGCCACAGGGGCTAACCCTTGGTATCAACCGTCGCGATAACAGGCATCACCACAAACTGTTTTGCACCGCCATGGTTTTTTGTATCGTCCGGGGCTGTTTTAACCAAACCCTCTGGAGACATCAATGACCGCTAGCAACCGGCGAAGCGCCGCCGTGGCCGCCTTGGGCGCAACAGGTCTCTTGGCACTGGGCGTCACCCCTTCCTTTGCACAGAACATCCCGGAATCGGCCCGCATCCTCGTGGGGTACCCTTCCATGATCCACGACTTCCATGTGTCGCGGAACTACATTGCCTTCACTATCTGCCCCATGGTGTGTGATTGGGAGGGGGTAAAAAAAGGCGAACCGTTTCTCCACTGGGATTCCACCAAGAAAACCATGGTTGGCATCATCCCGGGCAAGCAAGGCGTCAAGGCCATCCGCTGGTACACCTGCCCAAAGGTGGCCATGCAGACGCATACCTTCAACGCCTGGGAGGAAGGTTCTGTCGTGAATCTGGACCACTTTGTCACCGGCTCTGGCTGGTTGAGCCAGTTCCCGGATTTGCACGACCCCGAGGCGAAAGAGAAGCCGCCGTTTGGCGAGCGCTGGTCGTTTGACCTGGCCAGCCCCAAAGACGGGTTCGGCATCAAGCGTCTGAACAACCACATGGGCGAGATGCCGGTGATTGACCCGCGCTTTGCCATGAAGCGTACCAACCATTTTTACTTTGGCACGTTCAACCCTACCCTGGGGCCGATGCTGCCACTGGCGTCCAAAGGGCCGCCTTTCACCTGCCTGGGCCACTTTGATGAAGCGAAAGACAACCCGAATTTTTTCGTCTCGCTGTCTGCGACGTCAAACGGCAAATTCCTGCCGCAAACCGGCGCAGTGCTGATCAAGGATGCAATGGGCGCGGTGCTGGGCGCCGTTGGGGCCAGCGGTGGTACAGGCGATGAAGATGAAGCCATTTGCATGGCGGGCGTGGCGGCTGCAGGGCTGGTGAGCGGTTGAGCGCAAGGCTGACAGCGGTTAGCCCACGGGGGGGCGGCAGCCCTTCACATCAAGCAGGCAACCCCGTGCTGCCGTCCCGCCGATTGACCGAGTCAAACACGCAGCGCAGCCACCGGTTGGCCGGGTCGTGCTGCATCCTGCGGTGCCATACCAGTTGCACATCAATCACCGGCGGGCGAAACGGCAGTTCGATGCGCTTGACCTTGATGTGCCGCTCCACAGCGCTTGCGATATCTTCTGGCACAGTGGCAACAAAATAACTCTTGGGCAGGATCGCCAGCATGCTCATGAAGTGCGACAGCTCCTGCATCACGCGCCGGTGGTGGCCCTTTTCTTCCAGCACGCGGTCCAGCGAGTGCTCGCGGCCGCGCAACTCCGAGGTTTCAAACGGCGGCCCAACCGCAACCTTTATCGGCTTAACCGGTTTCAGGCGCGTTGGGGTCACGCGGCGAACGCCAATACGGCCTGCTGATTGGCCTGAGCAATGGGCGTGATCAGATGGTCTGCCAAGTGGGCTACTGCTGGCACGACCAGGCCATCGCCGACCAGGTGGTAGGCGTCGTTGTATTTTTCAGGCAGTTTGTACTGTTCTGGTAAACCCATCAGCCTAAATTCCTCTGTTACCCGGTAGTCGGAATGAGCGATTGCGATAAATTTGACGGCATCAGCGTCGGCTGAACGTAATTGTTTGGTTTGGTGGCG
>JAYVNK010000510.1:0-3030 GCA_043758475.1 Comamonadaceae bacterium
TCGATGGAAGTTTATGGTGTTGTGATTGCCGGTTGGGCATCCAATTCAAAATACGCTTTCCTCGGTGCCCTGCGTGCCTCGGCACAGATGGTCAGTTACGAAATCGCCATGGGCTTTTGTCTGGTGATTGTCCTGATGGTGTCGGCCAGCATGAACATGACCGACATCGTCACCGGGCAAAGCAAGGGCCAGTTTGCAGCGATGGGGCTGAATTTCCTGTCGTGGAACTGGCTGCCTTTGCTGCCCATTTTCATGGTCTACATCATCTCGGGCCTGGCCGAGACCAACCGGCACCCGTTCGACGTGGTCGAGGGTGAATCTGAAATTGTGGCTGGGCACATGGTCGAATATTCAGGCATGTCCTACGCCATGTTTTACCTCGCCGAATACGCCAACATGTGGCTGGTGTCGATACTGGCGGCCATCATGTTTCTGGGTGGCTGGTTGCCACCGGTTGACAGCGCCCTGTTCAACTGGATTCCAGGCTGGATCTGGCTGGGGATCAAGACCTGTGCCGTGGTAACGATGTTCATCTGGATCCGGGCCACCTTGCCCCGCTTCCGCTATGACCAGATCATGCGTCTGGGCTGGAAAATTTTCATCCCGCTGACCCTGGTGTGGCTGGTGGTGGTGGGCGCATGGATGCAAACGTCTTACACGATCTGGAAGTAACTGGAATCAATCATGTCCACCAACACTTCAACCCTTGCGTCGCCTGCCTTTTCGATCAAGGACTTCCTGTCCAGTTTCATGCTCGTGGAGCTGTTCAAGGGCCTGGCGTTGACTGGCAAGTACGCATTTCGCCGGAAAGTCACAATCCAGTTTCCGGAAGAAAAAACGCCGCAAAGCCCGCGTTTTCGCGGACTGCATGCGTTGCGCCGGTATGAGAACGGTGAAGAGCGCTGCATTGCCTGCAAGCTGTGTGAGGCGGTTTGCCCCGCCATGGCCATCACCATCGAATCAGAAGTCCGTGCCGACGGCTCGCGGCGCACCACGCGCTACGACATTGATTTGACCAAGTGCATTTTTTGCGGCTTTTGCGAAGAAAGCTGCCCGGTTGATTCCATTGTTGAGACGCACATTCTGGAATACCACGGCGAAAAGCGCGGCGACCTGTATTTCACCAAAGACATGCTGTTGGCCGTAGGCGACCGGTATGAGGCCGAAATTGCGGCTGCCCGGGCTTCAGACGCCAAATACCGCTGACCCGTTGTAACGTCATTCCGCCCAACCTCATATTAACGTCACCATTCCCAAAAATAATAAAAGCCTGATTCATGGACGTCAAGACTGGTTTCTTCTATTTGTTTTCAGCCGTGCTGCTGTTTGCATCATTTCGCGTGATCACGGCGCGAAACCCGGTGTACGCCGCGCTCTACCTGGTGCTTGCCTTTGCGCAGGCTGCAGCCTTGTGGATTTTGCTCAAAGCCGAGTTCCTGGCGATCACGCTGGTTCTGGTGTACGTGGGCGCGGTGATGGTGCTGTTTCTATTCGTCGTGATGATGCTCGACATCAATGTTGACAGCATGCGCCAGGGCTTCTGGAAGCACTTTCCGGTGGCTGCGACTCTGGGTGCCGTCATTGCGCTGGAGATGGCTGCGGTGCTGATGGGCGGTTTCCGGACAACCGAGGAGCCCAAGACAGCCGAGCTGGCAGGGCAGTTGGCGGCGCAGTTGTCCAACACCAAAGAGCTGGGCAAGGTGCTCTATTCGCAGTATGTCTATCCGCTGGAAATCGCTGCCGTCATTCTGCTTGTGGCAATGATTGCCGCCATAGCGCTCACGCTGCGCCAGCGCAAGGACAGCAAGTACTCAAGCCCGTCGGATCAGGTGCGCGTCAAGGCCAGCGACCGCATGACGGTGCTCAAGATGGATGCCACCAAGGCGGCAGCTCCTGCGCCAGCCGGTTCTGGTGCTGACGCCGTTGAAGGGAAAAAAGCATGACGCTCACGCTGGGCCACTTCCTGTCTTTGGGGGCCATGCTGTTTGCCCTCTCGGTCATCGGGATTTTCTTGAACCGCAAGAACCTGATCATCCTGCTGATGGCGATTGAGCTGATGCTGCTGGCCGTGAACATGAATTTCGTCGCGTTCTCCTACTACCTTCAGGACATGCACGGCCAGATTTTCGTGTTCTTCATCCTGACGGTGGCCGCTGCCGAATCCGCCATCGGCCTCGCCATTCTGGTGCAATTGTTCCGTAACAAGTCCAGCATCAACGTGGATGAGCTCAACACGCTCAAGGGCTAGATATGAACCCCCACGCTCTTCACTTCGTGTATTCGCTGCCCCCCAAGGGGGCGCATCCCGCCCTTGGGGCGGCCCGGCGGGCGGTCTGGATATGAGTCAAACCCTGTCTGCTTCAACTCTGCTTGTTGTTCCCATGGCCCCGCTGGTGGGCGCTGTTCTGGCCGGAGTCCTGGGCACCACGTTCGGTGGCAATGTCATCGGCAGGCGTGCATCACACTCGCTCACAATTTTGGGTGTGCTGATCTCGTTCGTCCTCTCCGCCATGACGCTTTACAGCGTGGTGGAAGATGGCGCCCGCTTCAATCAGACGCTCTACACCTGGATGGTGGTGGGTGGCTTGAAGATGGAAATTGGCTTCCTGGTTGACGGCCTCACCGCCATGATGATGTGCGTGGTGACTTTTGTGTCGCTGATGGTGCACGTTTACACCATCGGCTACATGGAAGAAGATGAGGGCTACAACCGGTTCTTTGCCTACATCTCGCTGTTCACTTTCTCGATGCTGATGCTGGTGATGAGTAACAACATGCTCCAGCTCTTCTTTGGCTGGGAAGCTGTGGGCCTGGTGTCGTATCTGCTGATCGGGTTCTGGTTCAATAAACCGACTGCGATCTTTGCGAACATGAAGGCCTTTCTGGTCAACCGGGTGGGAGACTTTGGCTTCATTCTTGGCATCGGATTGATCGCTGCCTATGCCGGCACGCTCAACTACGGCGAAGCCTTTGCCAAGCGCGGCGAGTTGGCCAACCTGACCTTTCCCGGCACCGACTGGATGCTGATCA
>JAYVNK010000511.1:0-3029 GCA_043758475.1 Comamonadaceae bacterium
CCAACGTGGCCTTTGTCAAACACGCGTGGGACCAAATGCGTGCTCGCCATGTGAACCAAGCGATGGTGATGGAGGTGCTGCGCATGGGGCGCATGCACATACCGCCGGAACCGGACACTCGCTTCACCGGCCTGAAATACCGCATGGAACACTTTGTGTCGGGCATGAACGTGGCGGTGGTGGTTGCAGTGGAATACCCGGAAACTGACCTCACGGTGGTGACCGTCATTGATATAACGAAAGGCTAACTATGTACCACTACACCGACGGCGGGCTGCGCAATGTGTGGCTGGCCAATGGCTTTGAGATTAAAAAAACACCTTTTGGCGATGCCGTGACCTTTCACGACAGCGACGGCCTCACACAAGCCATTTGCCAAGCATTGGCGGCAAAAATCGGCATCCTTACAGGCGTTGAACTGCGCTACATCCGCAGCGCAGGCATGGGCCTGTCGCAGCCTGCGTTGGGCAAGCTGATGGGAATCGATGGCCAATCCATCGCCCGTTGGGAGAAATCCGGCAAGGTGCCACGTTGGGCCGACAAACTGGTGCGACTACTTTATGCCGGCCACGCCCAAGGCAATGAACCTATTTGCCGCGTGATGGAACGCATCAAGACAGTAGAGCGCATCGTCAAACAACGCATCGTGGTGCAAGAAGACCGCGGGCACTGGACGCCGAGCGTGCAGGAAAGTGCCGACACCATTGTTGCCTGATTGGCTAGCATGAAGTGGTAAACCAGCGGTCACGCTGATTTACAGGCCGGAACGGCCTGTAGCCCCCGTATTCATTGTGTAAGAAGATACGCTTTTTATAGCGAGCCGATGCATCTGCCAAAGTCGCGCCAGCGGCGCGATGACTGAGGGAGCCCCCTTGGGGGCGGACCGGCAGACCAGCGCGCAGGGCTGCTGCCGCGCAGCGGGGATGGTCGAGCAAACCGCTGGGGTCAAACTGGGAGCAAAAATCTGCGACAGAGTTGATGGCAATCGTACGGTCTGATTTGTAGCCCAGCGTTTCAAACAAGCGCAAAGCGGCTGGGCGTAGAGGCGTAGAGGTACGCTGGCGAACGCTTGGATCGTTTGATGAATGGATTGTTTGATACTCATGCCATCCAGTCTTCAAGTTTCAAGCCCGGCACGTTTTCAAAGTGGCGGGTGTTATGGGTGACCAGAGTCAGGCCTTCGGCAAGGGCGTGGGCGGCAATTTGGGTGTCCATCTCGCCTATGGGCGTGCCCTGGCGCTTGAGCATGGCCCTGATGCCACCGTAGCGATCAGCCGCTTCTGCGGTCCATGGCAGCACAGGCAGTTGCTCCAGCAGGAGATCGATGCGTGGATGGCGCTTGTCATTGGCAGCCATCAGCGCTTGGCCATAGCGGATTTCTGCACGGGTGATGGCAGAAATGACCGCTTCTTGCGTATCAATCGCCTGCGTCATGCGCGGCCGCAGCAGCGGGTACTGCCCCTTGACGAAATAGCTTACCGTATTGGTGTCCAGCAGGTAAAGCTTCACGGCTTGGCGCTCTTGCTCTTGCTCTTGCCAGCTTTTGTCGATTTGGCGGGCAGGGGCTCGGCCCATTCTTCAAATGGGTTGCGCGATACCTCAACCGTGCGCTCGGGGATGAAGTCTTCAGTGAACGGGTCCTCCTCGATCATCTTGAGCAGCAGTTCAAGATTGCGCCGGCGCTGATCGTGGTTGATAGGCTTGAGGGTGATCTCTCCGGAAACTTCGTTCCTGGTGATCCACATCTCAGACACGTTGACTCTGAAAGCCTTAGGCAGGCGCACAGCTTGACTGTTGCCTGTGGTGAAAACCTTGGCGGTGGCGAGCATGACAACCTCCATTTTGTATATATGAAAACGTATCTATTTTACTACCAACCAGGTAATAAGCTCAAAATCATTGTTGCTTTTCACTACCTTTTGGGCATCCATCAATTTACCGCCACGGCCCGTGAACAGGTTGGCAGCGTTCTTGCGGGTGAACTGGGCCACGATGGCGGCTACGGTTTTGTCCAGCAAGGCGGAATAGGCACCCATGCGCACCGGGTTCCAGTGGATGTCGTAATTGACCAGCAAGCGCGTACCGCCAGACACACGCGCAATGTGGCTGCGCAGGGTGATGCTGGCCCAAGGCTTCAGTTGCTCATACAAGTAGGCGGCGGTGTCTGCAAAGGCGCAGGGCACGATGACTTTGCGGTTGGGCGCCCGGTTGTTGGTGGTGTGCTTGGTGCCTACCTTGTCTTTGATGATGGCTTTGAGCTCTGTCATCTGTACCACCTCGACCATGACTGCCCCTAAGCATCAAAGGGGACATTTGAATCTGGGCAAAAGGGGACATTACGACTTTGCGCTGTCAGATACCACCTTGGTAGTGACAAGCGCTAAGGACAGGTTCATCGTTGCGCACTTGGGGGACTTTTCCCGGTTTGCAAACCTCTGGCGTTGGTTTGTTGCCGTTAATGACTGTCAGCTGCGAGTTTGCTTGCGCCATATCGGTTTTGGCAGTCCAAAAGTTCAACCCGCATCAGCGCCTTTTTTAGAGGTTTTTTCCGCAGTTGCAGTGATTGAAACCTGGTTTGTTCTGGCGAGGTGCGACTCCCCAAGGGGATGGTTTTGGCGTTTCAGTTCTTGTGCGTTGGCAGTTGTTGGTCCAATTGTCATGGCTAGTATTTCAAGGTGACAAACTTGGGACTTTTCCAGACCTGTGTCCGTTGGCACCTGTTATCGCGACCCTTGCCTCGGACACCCACTGACCTTTCACAATGTGGGCTGAACCTTACAATCCCCATTATGTTCAGGACTCATGTCTTCGCAAAATTCGCGTACCGTTCATTCAGGGCGGCGCTTCAGTCCAACAAGGTTTATCCGCCGCGTTTGAGTTCGCTGCCCTTGGCTGCCCTTGGCTGGCATCGTGCGGCCGCAGATAAACGCTATTCGGTATGTCATGTTACCGCCTGAAACCCTGTGAGGCAAAGAAAAACCCGCTGTAACTAGTAGTTCGTTCCATTAAAACAAATACATATCAAGCCA
>JAYVNK010000512.1:0-3028 GCA_043758475.1 Comamonadaceae bacterium
GTGGCACGCGCTGGTACAGCGCACTGTGGCCACGCCTGCAGGCGTGCTGGGCCAGGGCGCACGCAAGCCACGACTTGCCTGCGCCGGTCGGGCCGGTGATCAGCACGGCGTGGCCGCAGTTGACCCATTCGCCCAGGGCCAAGCTCATCACCGCACTGCGCTCGAGGCCGCGTGCGGCGCGGCCGTCCAGGTCTTCGATGGCGGCTTGCGGGTATTTGAGTTTGGCGCTCTTGAGCAGGCGCGCACAGCGCCGGTCTTGTCTGCCGTGCACCTCCCGGTCGACCAGCAAGGCCAATCGTTCTTCAAAGCTCATGGCACTGATGCCGCTTTGCTGAAGCTGGTGCTCCAGCGCCTGGGCCATGGTCTCAAGGCGCAGGCCGCGCAGTTGGTTCAAGGTGGTGTTCATCATCATTTTGGGGTCGTCCGTGTTGGGGTTCATTGGTAGTAATTTGCGCCACGCACATGGGCGTGAGTCGGGCTGGTCCACTCAGGGGCAGTGCTGGTTTGGAGCAGGTCGCGCCGGTTGAGCAAGATGTCGCGGATGTGGGTGTATTTGCTGGTGCCCAAGCTCAACGCCAAGGTGCACGCCGCCTCCAGCCTGGCGTCGCCGTAGCGCTTGGAGAGGGACAGCAGGCCTAAGCAGGCACGGTAGGCATGCTCGGGGTGGCGTTGGCGCTCCAGCATTTTGCGCACCGTGGCGGCGCAGGCCACGCCGATGCGTTCGCCCCAGGCCACCAGCCGCTCGGGCGTCCACTGGGCTTGGTGTTGATGGCGTTCGGGCAGGTGCTCAGTCACGGTGGTGAAACCGCCTTTGTGGGCACAGCGCATGTGGCTGGCAACACGGTTGCCACGGTGCAAGGCCTCTATCGCATGGGCGGTCACTCGCAGCTCCAGCGCCAGGCCAACCAGGGCGTTGGGCACGCTGTAGCGGTGGCCCTCGAATTCGACGTGGCTGTCGATGTGCACGCGCACGGTTTTGAAGACCGCCCATTCCCAGGGCTGCACCGGCAAAGCCATCAGGGCCGGGGCGTCGATTTGCGCAAACACGCTGGCGCGGCTTCCTGGCAGCTTTTGAAAGGCACGCTGGTTGAGCCAGTGCAGCAAGGGGGCAATGGCGTCGTTGACTTGCCTACCACACTGGTGAATTGAAACTTGCGCAATCGCGCCAGTATCCAGCGTTCCACCAGCAGCACGCTGAGTTCGACCTTGGGCTTGTCCTGCGGGTGGTAGGCGCGTGCGGGCAAGACCGAGCAGCCATAGTGGCGGGCGAAGTCTCGCACGCTGTCTGTCAGCAGCGGCTCGTAGCGGTCGGCCTTGGTCACCAGGGCGCGTGGGTTGTCGGGGATGACGAGCTGGGGCACGCCGCCACAAAAGCTCAAGGCTTGCGCTGTTGCGCCCAACCAGTCGCGGCCAGTTTGCGTGGGCGTGGCACAGGCAAAGCAGTAGCCCGAAACGCCCATGGCGGCAACAAAGATGTTGGCGCGTCCCACCTCTTGGCCATGCACCATGAGCGCGATGGTGGGGCCGGCAAAATCGATGAACAGCTTCTCGCCAGCGCGGTGGACTTGGCGCATAGAGCGCTTGAGACGTTTGGCAAACTGGCGGTAGTTCTCGCAGAACTGAGAGTAGCGCCAGGGCTTGATAGGGTTGTCTGCACTGTGCTCGTCGCCGACCTGGGCGCAGTATTCCTCCCACAGCAGCATGAGCGTGACGCCTTTGCGGCCCAGCTCCTGGTGGATGCGTCCGTAGTCGGCTTGGGCATAGGTGTCGCTGGGGCGAGGGGACGCCAGCAGGCGTCGCTCCAGCGCTGCTTCGTCCATGGCTGAAATGGCCACCCAATCCAGCCCGGCGGCGACGGCCAGGCCCACGTATTTGGTGACAACACCTTTGGAGATGCCCAGGGCACCCGCGATTTGTTGGTGGGAAAGCCCACCGTCGAATTTGAGACGCAGGGCGTCTTTGAGTTTGCGCATATTGATCCTTAAGGCGGGCATGTAGTTCTTTGCAAAAAGCATCGAAGCTACACGCCACGCCGGGTTTCGTTTATGCGCAACACCGTTCCGACGGCGTATACCACCGTGCCGACTGTCGTGACCGTTGCCAGCGGTCACGTTCGTCGGAATCAGCGGTCACGTTGCCGGAATCCCTCCGGTCACGTTCACCGGAATGTCGGTCACGATCCCGGAATCACCGGTCACGTTGGACCGGAATACTCAGTCAAATCCTTAACTTGGGTAGATTGGGTGTTCACCGCGTAGCCGCGCTTATCCATCGCTGGTTGCTCGGGACACACCAGGGCGCGGTACAGCCCGCCAAGTTGGACTACTATCTTGACGAATTTGTATTGCGCTTCAACAGGCGGACATCGTTATCACGCGGAATGCTGTTTTATCGGTTGCTGGAACAAGCGGTTGTGACTACGCCCGTGACCTATCAGCACGTTGTTGCTCAGTCAAAAAGTCAGGAATCCAGCTCTGAGGAGCTAAGTGGATAGCCCGTGAATTTGTACAGCTATTGGTTGAAGACCTATCGGCACGAATTGCTTCTGACGAATTCGCCAATATCGCTCGACACCCCGACCACCCCCAAGCCTTCACGCGCAGTCGCAAACTGCCGCTGCCTGCGCTGATCGGCGCACTGCTGTCGATGACCAATTTGTCGCAGCAGGCCACGCTCGATGGCTTCTTCGCCTCGGTTTGCGGCAGCCCCTGCCCGCAGCGCGGCGTCTCGGACCGGGCCTTTGCAAATGCCCGCGATCACTTGCACATGCCCGCGCTGGCCTCGCTCAATGACTGGGTCGTTGACCGTGCCGATCAGGCCGGTCTTGTCCAGCGTTGGGGCGGCTTGCGTGTGGTCGCCGCCGATGCCTCGGTATTGATGCCGGCCGTGCGGCCCTGTCTGCTCAAGCGCTCTGCGGCCGATCCTGATCGGCGTTTGTTTGCGCTGTTTCTGCCCGGCGCGGAGCTGATCCTGCACGCCAGCGTTCACAGCCAACGGGTGGGCGAACGCAGCATGCTCATGGAATCGC
>JAYVNK010000513.1:0-3025 GCA_043758475.1 Comamonadaceae bacterium
CGCCTGCAACTTGCAGTGCCGCTTTGGGGCTGGCGCCAGTCGCAGCCAGTGGCAGGCGCTTGACGTCGCCGCCCGCGATGTACAGCATGGAATGCGCAGTGAGATTGGACACCTTTGAATTGTTGGCATCCACGGTTCCCGAAAACAAAGTGATTGGACTGCTCACGTTCCGTGCTGGCGGCTCAATCATGTACTCGGAAAAACGGTCCGCCGGATGAATCAATGAAATACCGAAAAGCGGTGCGCTGATGGGTCCTTCCGCCTTGAACACAAGCGCAAAGGTTCCTGTGGCGGGAATCGCGGTTGCTTGGGGCGTTGTGGCAGGTGGGGTCACCGGCGTTCCTGCTGTTCCACCCGAGGAGTCGCCTCCGCCTCCGCAGCCAATCAGCGCGACAGATGCGGCCAAGGCCAGCAATTCAAATAGACGGGTGGAAGCAAAGTGTGATTTCAATGAAGACTCCTGGATTGACTTTTTGTGAGCCAGGGGACTATCTACCACTGCGCAAGGAGCGGTGTACGCGTCACTTCACGCTGACCCGCGCGTTCGGCGCTTCCCCAAACATCTCGGGCGCATACATCGCCTCCACGCGCGATGGTGGCAACGAGAACTCGCCGACGTTGTTCAGGCGGATGGTGTATTCCATCTTCACGATTCCCTTGGGCAAGTATTCGTAGTAGCTGCGGAAGGACTCGAAGCTGCGCTCTTCAAATGCAGCCCAGCCGGCGCCTGTTTTCTTCTCACCCTGTGTTGCGATTTGTGAGTCGCGACCCAAGCCGCTGCCCAGAATTGTGGCTCCGGCGGGGATCGGGTCAGTAATCACGGCCCAGGTCATGTCGGCTGACGCATTGACTTCCAGCGTGATGCGCAGCACGTCACCACGGGTGTAACTGCCTGCGGGCAAAGCCTTGTTGGCCTGCTCTACCGGTGTGATGGTTTTCCTGATCTGGTAGCCCGCGCTGAAGGGCTCCTTCAGCACAACGGCGGCGACTGATTGCAGGGTGAGCCAGGGCTTGCCGGGGCCTTGATGGGTGACGGTCAATGTATCCTTGCCGCCATCTTGTTTCCATGGGAGAAACATGCCGTTGTTGCGGAAGTTACCGGGGGCAGCTGGGGCACCGAACCAAGTGGTCTGGTTTGCAGCCCCCGAGGCATCGCTGGTTTTGATCCGTTCCACCTTGCTCCAGTCAACCGCCGCGTTGGCCGCCCCACCTGCAATGCCCGCACTACCCGCAGCGCCCGAGCCGACCGAGCTGCCCGAACTTGCCAGTGCAGCTTTAGTTACGCCCGCTACCGCTACCGCCTCAAACTTCGCCGAGAACTTCTCCAGCGCCAGCCCGCCCCACAAGTTGGCCGTGGTGGTGTGCCACGCGCCACCCTGCTGGCGGCCAATGAATCCGTTGGCCAGGCGGCCCATGTCGTCTTTCCAGGCCGAGTCGTCCATCACGGCCAGCATCAGGCGCGCAGTGTTGACGTCGCCGCCCACCATCAGCCACCACCAGTAGTCGTCATTCTCGGTGCTGAAAATCGTCTTCGTGCCCTGGTAGCTGATGCGTGAGCGCAGCACCTGATTTGCGTCCGCAATGCGCTTGTCGCGCTCGGGCACATCGCCTACGCGCTTCAGAATATTCAGCCAGTCAATCACCGCGTGGGTCGGCCACTGGTTGGGCGAAATGGTGATGCTGCCCAGCATGCGGCCCTGTGCCTTGCCGTAACGCGACAGGGCTTCCAGCGCCGCCAGTTTGCGCACGTCCAGGTCTTTGCGCGGGCTCCAGAAATCGCGCTGGATCTTGCCTTCCACAAAGTTGATCAGGCCACGCTCCATGGGTGCGCGCACCTCGTCGCCCAACGCAAATGCGGGGTTGATGCTTGCGGCCTCGTGCGTGGCGGCCAACAGGTAGGCGGTGAGGGTGTCGCTGCCCCGGTTGGCATCGCCGTCGCGCGGCGGGAAGTAGCTGGCCAGGCCATCGGCGTCGAGGTAGCTGGGGATTTGCCCGACGACCGTTTGCCACAGCTTGCCGTCACGCAGGCCCACGGCCTTGCTGGTTTTTTGCTCCAGGCAAATGAAGGGGTAGCTGGCAAACCAGTCGCGCACGCCGGGCATGCCCTCGGCCAATTTGGGTTGCAGTGACATCTTCAGGCCGCCCCGTCCCGGCAACGCGTCGGCGGGCGGGTTCACGTCCAGCGTGAACGCACCATCGACCTGAATCAGCGTGGCCTGCTGCACGGTGAGCGGCACGGCGGGAATGATGCGCTGGCGTACCTTGAGGGCGTCGCGTGCGGCCGCTTTTACATCGGCTGCTGAGGTGTCGCGCGCTTCAATTTCCCACAAAATGGCCTCAGCACGCGTGAGCGCGAGCTGCGCCGGGGCCGTCACCATCCAGGCCACTTCGCGGGCTTCACCAGCGGGAATTTCGACGATTTGAGGCTGAAATGGTGCCCCCGCGCTTGTCACTTCGTGTGCTGCGCTGCCCCCCATGGGGATACCCGCTGGCTTGGGGCGGCCCGGCGCGGCGCTCGGGTCCAGCAAGGTGGCTCGCGGCGTCACTTCCACCTTCATCGCCGCCTTGGTCGTGTTGCGCACCGTGAACTGCGCGCGGAACTGGTCGTCCTCCCGCACCAGCGGGGCCAGCCCGCTGATGATCTGCAAGTCTTGCGTGGCTTTGATGCTGGTGTGCCCCGTGCCAAACAGGCCGGTGGCTGCATCGGCCACCGCCACAATTTTGAACGTGGTCAACGCGTCGTTCAAAGGCACCGTGACGATGGCACTGCCGTTCGCGTCGAGCTGCACTTTGGGGTTCCAGAGCAGCAGCGTGTCCAGCAGCTCACGCGTGCCACTGCGGCCACCGCCACCGCCTGGCGCCACGGCTTTGCGCCCGTAGTGCCTGCGGCCAATGATTTCCATCTGGGCAGTCGATGTTTCTACGCCCCATGCGCGGCGTTGCAGCATCGCGTCTAGCAGATTCCAGCTGGTGTTGGGCATCAGCTCCAGCAGGGCCTGGTCGACGGCAGCCAGGACGACTTCGG
>JAYVNK010000514.1:0-9407 GCA_043758475.1 Comamonadaceae bacterium
GTACATGGTGTGGCAGCGGCCGGCCGTCGGCATTGAGATGCAGCCGCGCCACGGCCTGCAGGGTGCTCCATTCCTCGGCGGACAGTTCATCTGCGCGCAGAACATGGAAGCTGGTGTGCGTCGTCCCCGCTGCATTCGAATCGCCGCCACTGTCCGCCATATGCCGGTCCCGCAACGCGGTCAGCTCGCGCTGCAGCGCCATCAGGTAAGACGCGGGCTCGGAATTCACCACCACAAGGTCGCACGCAATGCCACCCCAGGACCACAGGCGAAGCGCATTACCCAGCGAACGCAGCAGCCCCAGGCCCTGTGTCACGCCAGCTGACACCAGGATGACGGGATGGTCGCCGGAAATTCCAAAACGCCACAGCAATCGCCGGTCGCACATGCCAAACGCAGCATCCGTCAAATCGGTCGGGCCTGACTGCGCGCGCGTCAGGGCCAGAACCAAAGGTGTTGTGAGTGCCTGGATGGCGGCAAAGTTTTCACTGCTGATGCGCATCGCACGCAGCCGGATGCCCGTCAGCGTCGCTGACATGAGCGAGGCGCGCTGAACGTGGCTGTGTTGCTGGTACTTGTCAATCACCGCATGCAGGGTGCCACCGTTGTCCGCTGCTGCTGTGGCAAATGTCAGTCGGGCTTTTGCGTTGGGCGCGATGCGCAGCCGCACGGCCAGCGCACACACTGGGTCCAGACCTGTATCCAATGGCGCATCTGGCCCGGCATCGGGAGAGGCGTTCTGTGCCACAGCGTCAAAAAAGGCCAACGGGGTGGCGGCACTGCGATTGCGGCCCAGCCAGCGCTGGCGGTCTGCCGACACGCGCACGCTGATCACCTGCGGGTCGGTTTGCGCCAGAAAGTGCGTCGCCTGCACGCCGCGCTCGGTGGCCAGACGTGGTGTGCGTTCGAACACCAGCGCCTGTTGCGCCGCCAGCCACCGCGCCCGCACAAACAGGTTGCTGAACGCCGGGTGCGCCTCGTCAGCACGCGGGTCGGCCAGGGTCGCCTCAAAGGCGGATATCAATTCGATGTCCAGCGCGCGGTCACTCAAGTTGCGCAGTTCGACCTGGCGGAACTCGATGTCGTCTTCCGGGCTGACCCAGACCATGGTGTGGGTCTGCAACTGGCTCCAGGTCGCGTCAAAGCACACGCGGTCTGCGTGGTAGGTGCTGTGGTAGTGCGCCTTGGGGTCTGGTGCCGGGTGCTGGGTGATGGACACCGGCTGTGGCTGCTGGTCCCACCGAACGTAAAAGAAGCTGCCATGCGCATCGCGCAGCGCATCGTCACGCCAGCGCGTGATGCCCGTCTGGCCCCACCGGCTCCAGCCGGCCCCGTTGGCACGCAGTGACACGCTGTAGCGGCCGTTTGACAGCAGGTGTGTCGGCTCCACGGCCGTCGCGCCCGGCAGCACCTCGCGCAGCAGGCCTTGCGAACGCCGTTGCGTGGATTGCAGTGGCCGCGCCATGGTGGGCGCATGCAACATCGACACTTCGCGTGGCGCACGCTCGTGCAACAGGGATGCGACAGCCTGAATGTGGGGATTGGCCATGCCCCAGCGCTGCGCCACGCCGCCCAGCAACACGTTGGCCAGCGCCACGATGCTCATGCCCTGGTGATGTGCCATGAAGGTCACCACCGGCGTGAATGCCTCGGTGCCGGCACGCCGGGACGGTGTGAAGTCGAGCGCTTCAATGAAGCCGTAGCGCTCACGCGGAGCCAGTGCCGTCAGCGCCTCAAAGTTGCCCGTGGCCAGATGTGGCGCAATCTGCGCGGCCAGCGCGGTGGCATACGGGGCAATCACCAACTCGTCCGGCGGCGTGCGGCGCAGGGCCAGCCGGGGCACGCCTTGCGGCGCATACTGATAGGCCAGCGTGTGGTCTCGTCCGGCATAGGCTGACTCCGAAATACCCCAGGGCACGTCCTGACCCCGTGCATAAGCGACCTGCTCCCGCAAGGCGGCGTGGCACGCACCCCGCAGCACGCTGCCATGGGGCTCGTCAAGCATCAGGCTTGGCATCAGGTACTCGAACATGGAACCCGACCACGAACGCAGGCCCGCATCGGCACCCACCGCGTAAAAAGGCCTCCCCAGCGAAGCCCAATGCCGCACCGGAACATCGCCCTTGGCAATCGCCAGCAGGCTGGTCAGGCGTGATTCCGACGCCAGCAGGTCATAAAAACCCGCGTCAAGCTGTTGTTCTGCCACGCGATAGCCAATGTGGAGCAGCTGCCGTTTGCGGTGGTACAGGAAACTGAAGTCCGCCTGCCAGGCCAGTCGCTCAAACTCACTGGCCAGCGCATGCAGACGGCGAACCTCCTCGGCCTGGCCGACATCTGTTGCCGCAGTTGCGGTGGCTGATGCCTGGGTGTCGCGCTGCGCTGACCGTCGCGTGGCGCGATGGTCTGCCAGGAGCCATTTCAACTCGTTTCGCTGTGCCCCAGGAAGCCGGGTGCGCTGGGCCAGCAGCGCTGCAAAGCGTTGCTGGCCAGCGTGAAGGGCCCGCTGCGACTTGGCCTGGCCGGACGGCGCGTCCGCCAGCTCAATGCAAGCCTGGGCGACTGCCAGCAGGTGGCCACTGAGGTTGCCGCTGTCCACGGTAGACACATACATTGGCAGCAGCGGCGCGCAGGTCTGCGTGTCGTACCAGTTCAGAAAGTGGCCGCGGTAGCGTTGCATGCGCGCCAGAGTCGCAAGTGTGGCCTCCAGCCGCGTCAGCAGGTCTTGCGTGCCGATCCAGCCGAATTGGCGCGCACAGGCCACGCTCAGCAGGTACAGGCCTATGTTGGTGGGCGACGTGCGGTGCGCGACCATGTCGCTGGGATTGGTCTGCAAGTTATCCGGCGGCAAATTACTTTCTTGGGCTACCACGCAGCGCTCAAACAGGCGCCAGGTATCGCGCGCGATGCCCTCCAGGTACACCTGGTCAGCCTGTGGCAATGCGGCGTCTTTGCCAGCCGGGCAGGGCCGGCTGACCCACCAGGTCCACACGGGCGATGCCGCCCACAGCAGGCACAGCGCTGATGCCATGAGGGGGTAGGGCGTGCCTGCGGCAACCAATGCAGCCAGCAGCGCCAGGGCCGCCAGGGGCAAGGTCCAATGCTGACGCAGCACGTCGCCAAATTTCGTTTTGGCTGCGGCTTGCGCGGCGGCGGCAGTGGTCCATTGCAGCAGGTGCCGTCGGCTGATGGTCATGCGATACAGCGCGCGCGCGATGGCGTCTACCCCCATCAGTGCCTGCTGCGGCAATTGGGCCAGCAACCACAGGCCACCCCAAAGCGCACGTGCCAGGTCAGCTGCAGCCTGGCGGTAAAAATGCACCTTGGCCACGTCGTCACGGCTGGGTGAGAAACCCGCAATGGCACCCATCAGCGGCCCGGCGCAAAAACCGGCCAGCACAAGCGCCAGCGCAGCCCAGGGTGTCACCACACCGGTGCCAAGCGCCAGCAACAGCAGGCCCAGCGACATCGGCGCAACCAGCGACCGGCGCAGGTTGTCAAACATCTTCCAGCGGTTGATGGCGCGCAGGCGCCAGCGCCCAGGATTCAGCAGGAACGGCAGCAGTTGCCAGTCGCCACGGGTCCAGCGGTGCACGCGGGACGCAGCCACATCGGAATGGAACGGTGCGTCTTCAATCAACGTGATGTCGGTCACCGCAGCGCAGCGTGCCATGGAGCCTTCCAGCAAATCGTGGCTCAGCACCTGGCCTTCGGGCAGCCGGCCTGCCAGCACGGCATGCATGGCCCGCACGTTGAGCAGCCCCTTGCCGGTGAAGGTGCCTTCGCCAAACAAATCCTGGTAAACCTCGGAGCTGGCCGCGCTGTACGGGTCAATGCCGCACTGCCCCGCAAACAGCCAGTGGTACAGCGTGATGTCCTTGGGTGTGGGCAAAGGCGTGGCCACGCGCGGCTGCAGGATGCCGTAGCCACTTACCACGCTGCGTCCGTCTGCACTGAGCTGGGGCCGGTTGAGCGGGTGCGCTGCCACGCCCACAAGTTCGCGCAGGCGGCCCGGCGGCAATTGCGTGTCGCTGTCCAGCGTGACGATGTACTTTGTATCGGGCGCAATGCGGGATTCGAAGCCTAGATCCAGAAAAGCAGAAGAGGTGCCCTGCGCCAGCGCTGCCACCAGCAATTCAAGTTTTCCGCGCTTGCGTTCCCAGCCAATCCAGCGCTGCTCGGTCTGGCTGAAAGTGCGCTCTCGATGCAACAAAATATAGCGTGGTGCAGCACCACCTGGTGGTGCCTCCCCGGTCTGGTCAGGGTACTTCATGTTGAGCGCACGGATAGCCTGCTTCGCGCTGGTCAACAGCGCGTCGTCCGACGCCATCCGCACCGCGTCCGCGTCACCCCAATCCGATAGCAGGGCAAACTGCGCGTGCCGCTCGGGGTTCGCCAGATAGTGCAATTGCAGGCGATGCGCCAGCTCGCGTATCGCCACCTCGCTGGTCAGCATGCCAGGGATCACCACCATCACCCGGTGCTCCTGCGGTATGCCATTCATCAACGCCAGACGGGGCAAATGCTTGGGCCGTGCCGACTCGCTGATCAGCCGGTTGATGACGGCCACCACCGCTTCCGACGCCGGAAACAAAATCAGCAGTCCCGCCAGCAGAGCCCAACCGCCAGTGCTGTCCTGCGCGGGTGTGTGGTGCATCAGCATCCATAGCACCAACCCTGCCGTGCCCACCAACAAACAGCCAAGATAGGTGCCCAAGACCGCGCGCCGCGCCACGCCAGCCCAAGCCAAACTGTTGCCGAAGCCCGCGACCCGTTTAAGCCCAAGTGCCTGCAGCAGGGCAGGCCTGCCAGCGCCCCGCAGCCAATGGTCGGCCACTGAAGTGGCGCTGTGCCCACTGCCTGCGGCGTTCATCAGCCCGAGCAAGGTCTGCGCCACGAATACTTCGCCGCGGTTGCTGCGCCGGGCCAGAAGCTCAATGGCGTGCAGCGTCTGGTCACGCGTGCCGGATTGTTCCGCTTCAAAAAGTTCCGAAGTCAACATCAGCCGCATCAACGCGCTGGTGTGCGCCACGATGTCAGTCCAGGCTGCGTCGCCAATGGCGCGCAGGGACGTCACCGCATTGCTCACGCTCAGGTTGTCCGCCGCCTGGGCGACCGGCTGCTGCGCCTGCACTGCCGCAAGATCAGGCAGCGCGTTGCGGAGCCAGTCGTGGTGGCGGGGTTGGTACCTGCCATCGACCGCAGTTCGCCGGTCCTGCACGCGTTGCGCCATCTGGGCCAGAAACACACGGCCAACTCCGCGCTTGTTCACCAAAGCGAGCAACTTATCAAGCGTGGCCAATGTGAAGGTGTCGATGCTGTCGCAGCACAGGTTGGCGGCCTCCCTGGCTGCCTTGTTGGTGGCCACGCGCTCGGCCAGGCGGCGCAAATTTTCTATCAAAACCACGCGCAGGGTGGTGGGCAGCGCCCACATTTCATTCAAGCTCAGTTCGCGCGTTTCCTGGTAAGCGGCCAGGAACTGCGTAAGCAGGTCTTCGTCGAACGCGCCATCGGTATGCGCCACAAAAGCCCAGGCCACGCCATAGACGCGTGGCAGCCCGGCCAGGGGCTCGTCCATCAAGACGGGAAGGGTGCGGAAATAGCGGCGTGGCAGCCCCTCGTGAATTTCCTTGAGCTGTGCCTCAATCAGGTGGAAATTGTCAAGCAGCCATTCCGCCGCCGGGCTGATGTCGTAACCGGTCGATGCCTGCAAGCCGATGTAGGCGTGCGCATCGCGCAGCACCTGGATATTGCTTTGGAGGCGCGGAAAAAAAGTGGCGGCACCCGAATCCGCCAAGGCTGCGCGATGCGTTTCAGCCAGACTGCGGCCATGCTGTGCAAACCGCTGGAGCCCGAAAATCTCAGACCGTATGGGAGGCTCTACCGGGCCCCGCGTGCCATCCAGGATATCGCACAGAGCCTGGGTCGCAGACGGAACCAGGCGCGCCAGCTCGGCTTGGGCCATGCACTACAGCACTACAGCACGACGCAGGCAGCGGCTATGAATAGCCCAACCACCACGACCAGGGTCGTCACAAGGCGCGTCACTGCAAAGCCGTGGACCGCTTCTGCCGCGCAACGCAGGGCAAACAGTCGGCCCCGCGAGCCTTGGCAACGGGTAAAGTGCTCGCCCAGGGCAGACAACTCCATCGGCGACGTGTCTGCGGCACCGCCAAAGGATGTGGTGCTCCAGGATGGGCGGGAAATGGCATGGGTAATCATGAACTGCTCCGGTGACGCGGCCCTGATGGGCCACGCAAAGAAAATTGAAACGGGATGTAGCGATAGACCAGGCTGTGATTCATGCCAGGGCCACTGCCACATGACAAATCAATGGTAAGGCTGGCCGCTGATGGCGTCTATCAGACGGCACGCTGCAATGCGTAGGATAAGTCCTACCGGCCAGGCCGCGCACTGGCGAAGAAATGGTCCCAAAACGCGCTTTTTACACCGATGCAACCGGGCCCGACGTGGTGGTGCTGCTGCGCATGCCAGCGCTTGCGCCGTTTCAACCACGCGCTGTTTGCGCGCCAGTGATGCGTTGCATGGTGCGTCACTGCGTATGCCAGATAGCCCGTCAGCACGCCCAACGTCAGCGCGCAGGCGGTCCAAAAACTGACCCATAGTAGAGAAGGAAGAAAAATCAGCGAGAAAATCAGTGTGGCGCTCAAAATTGTTGGCGTGCAAATAGGTGCCGTAGGCCGATCATGTTGCTCGGCATGCATCGCCTGACGGGCTGCATCCCATGTAGTACAAAACGGTGCAAGGCATACTCAATAGCCGTCCAGCCAGCGAGGCCCAGCAGCGAAAACCCCACAATCTCGGGTAACTTTGCTTGCGGCCCGTCCGGCAGTAGATATGCCACCAGCAGCGCCACTGCCAGCCCGTACAGGGCAAAGTCTGTGCGTCAGCGCACAGACAGGAGGTGTTTGCTGTAGGACCGGGCTGACAGATGAACCCGGTTGTCGCCGATACCTGCAATGCTGGCAAGTGGTGATGATGGGGCTCAAACCATGAAAAGGCAATTCCATGAACCCGCTCCATGTCCGTCCATGCGACCCGCGCCAAAACCAGTTGCTTGCAACGCTGTCTGACTTGGAATGGCATCGCTGGAAGCCCCACTTGGAACGGGTGGATCTGTCACTGGGTCAGGTGCTGTGTGAGTCGGGCCGCAACCCCTCCCACGTGATTTTCCCCACAACCGCCATCGTGTCTTTGCTTTACTTGACGCTCAACGGCGCGTCGGCCGAGGTGGCTGTGGTTGGCAACGACGGAGTAGTCGGCCTTTCCCTGTTCATGGGCGGCAATGCCACGCCAAGTCAGGCCGTTGTGCAAAGCGCTGGCGAGGGTTACCGGCTGCGCGCACAACTGGTTAAAAATGAAATGACTCGGGGCGGCGCAGTGCTGCACATGCTGTTGCGCTACACCCAGGCCCTGATCGCGCAGGTGGCCCAAACGGCTGTGTGCAACCGCTACCATTCGATTGACCAGCAGCTTGCACGACGCCTGTTGCTGGCGCTGGACCGGCTGCCCACAGACGAGCTGGAGATGACCCAGGAATTGGCAGCCAATCTGCTCGGCGTGCGCCGTGAAGGCGTGACTGCCGCCGCGCACAAGCTGCAGCGGGCCGGTGTGATCCGCTACAACCGGGGCCATATTGTGGTGCTGGACCGCCATCGCCTGGAGCAATGTACTTGCGAGTGTTATGCCGTTGCCCGCAAGGAATATGAAAGGCTGCTGCCAATGCCGCTGGCGGCCTGAACCCCAGCTTCATCCGTGCCGTTACACCAGCGGGCGCCGGGCCGGTCGACCGTCGCCATACAGGTCCGCCAGACGCGCCAAGGCCCGCACGTCCTGCAGATAAAGACGCCCGCCGTCAATGCGGTACAGCCCGCGTCGCAGCAGCTTGCGTAGAGTCTTGTTGGTGTGCACCAGCGAGAGACCCAGGCCATCGGCCACATGCTGCTGCGTCAGCGGAAATGGCACGCCTGCCGCACCGCCGTCCGCCTGCAATGCGGCGGCCCGCTTGAACAGCAGTACCAGCAGCATGGCAATGCGCTCTTCGGCGCTGCGGCGCCCGACAGACAACAAGGTATCGTCCACCATGGACTCTTCATGTGCCGTAAGCCATGTGATGTTGAACCCCATGGATGGGCTCTGGCGGTGCAGCTCCCAAAGTGCATCGCGCTGGAAGACGCAGAACACCGCGTCGGTCAGGGTCACCACGCCGTGCGCTGAGGCATCGCCCATCTTCTGCTGCACGCCAATGAAGTCACCCGCCAGCAGGAAGGTCAGAATCTGGCGACGCCCATCGCTCAGTGTTTTATAGCGGAATGCCCAGCCGTCCAGAAGCGTGTAAAGCGGGGCATCGGTTTGCCCTTCGTGTATTAGAGTCTCGCCCGCGCCCAGTGACAATTCACGCCGCTTGAGCGATTGCACCAGGTCAAGCTCTTCACCGTTTTGCTCAATGAACACCGGCAAAGGCCGCAGCGGGCAATCACGACATGCCACTTCTTTCATCAAATTTCTCCTGGTTGGGGGTCATCGGTTCAGGCGGTCAGGCCGTGCGGGTGCCGGGGCTGTGCTTGGGCCTGTAATTCCATTTCTAAATCATTCGTGAAGTAGGCGTACCGACGAAGACAGTGCTTTAGCACGGCTAGGAGGTGCAACAACCTTCACGGATGATTTAGAAATGGAATAACCATGTCTTTTTACACAATCAGTTCATCACGGCTGGCTTACATTGCTGTTCCGTGTACCCCCGCCAGCCCCAGCAAGGAGCCCGGATGCAATCATGTTATCGCGTCAATCCAGTCCATAACGTCGTCAACCACGCCATCAACCGGGCTCAGACCTATTTCAGCAAGCGCTTTGCCATGACGCGACACCCAGCACGGCCCCCGTTGACGGGCACCCATCCAGGCGCTTCAGTGTCGCCCAGTGTGGCCATTGAAGACTGGGACGCGCTGTTCACCGCCGTCAAGGCCCGGCTGACCCTGGCTGCCCACCCGCGGGATGGCAGCACGCCAAAGCCAACAATGTCCGATACTGCGCAAATGGAGCGTCTTTGCGCCACGGTGCTTGACTGCGTGGCTGCGTTGGACCAGCTGCACACGACCGCGCGCGATGAGTTGATGAAGCGTGGCAGTCTTAAGGGTTAGTCCCCCACCTGTCATGCTTACCCAAGGTTACCCAAGGTTTTGGTGGCGCTTTTAGTCAATTTTGATCAATTTTGGCGGTTAAATTGGCATATAGCCCTAGTCCAGTATGCATAGTATGCTATATAAACAATAGCATTGGTGATTCATTACGAAATTCAACATGCGCTGTGAAAATTTGATGGTTCGACTGGCGTTGGGGCAATCCCATGCCAGGCGGTTGAAGCTTGAACGCAGGGCAGTGGGCTGGGA